>NZ_LMVE01000105.1:0-4199 GCF_001432185.1 Cylindrospermopsis sp. CR12
GGAACTATTATCGATAGAACCTGTTCCCGTAACTAGGCTATAGGTGAAGGTGTTACCAGTATCTGGGTCTGTGGTAGAGAAGTTACCTACCACTGTGCCAATTGCTTGATTTTCTGCAATGCTAGTAGCTGATAGAGTCAGGTCCGTGGGTGTTTCATTAACATTGGTAACATTAATGGTTAACTCTTTGTCAAAGAACAGTCCACCTTGATCTGTGCTGCGAACTCTAATGCTGTAGCTGTTTTTGGTTTCAAAATTAAAGGCAGCAGCAGTTTTCAGTTGACCACCATCTATGGTGAAGAAACTGTTATCAATAGAACCTGTTCCCGTAACTAGGCTATAGGTGAAGGTGTTACCAGTATCTGGGTCTGTGGTAGAGAAGTTACCTACCACTGTGCCAATTGCTTGATTTTCTGCAATGCTAGTAGCTGATAGAGTCAGGTCCGTGGGTGTTTCATTAACATTGGTAACACTTAGGGTCACTGCGTTAGTGGCAGTTAGTCCACCTCCATCTGTGACTGTAATCCCAAGGGTGAAGGTGTTAGGTAAACTTTCAAAGTTGTTAGCAGCAGCTGATATACCTGCTGATGTCAAAGTAATTTGTCCACTACTAGAATTGATGCTGAAAAATCCACTCTCGTTTCCACTGGAAATACTATACTGTCTAATACCTACGTTGTCCGTATTGGACAAGTTGTCACTTGCTGATACTGTTCCTAAGGTAGCTCCCTGCTGTTGGTTTTCTAGATAGGAAAGGACCTGGGATGCTGTTATAGTGGGGTCAATACCATCGAAGACGTTCCTTGAATTATTAATGAAGTTATTTCCCGCTATATTAATACTGTTTGCAGTAATCTGGGCTGCGTCACGTAAGACAACCCCAACTTCCCAGTTTCTAATGGTGTTGTTTTGGATGTTGAGATTGCTATTATAGGTTCCATAGCCAGTAAAAGTGGGATTTACATCAATACCGTAATAACTAGCAGTTTGACGAATTCCACCTTCACCGAAAAACTCGTTATTTTTGACCGACACCTGTCCCGGCAAACTACCGTAAAGGTTCAGACCTGTGATTAAATTAACACCTCCATTGGTACCTGTTGGAGTCAAAGTGTTGTTTTCAATGGTCACACCGTTGAAGTTACCCCGCACCTCTAAAGAAGATTTGTGGTCTTTACCGTATTTGACTTGAGCTAGATCCATTGTGATCTTATTATCACGGATCACTAAATCACTACCGGAAGGACCCCCACTCACAACCCTAGCAGTTGCCATGACAGCAGGAATCAGACCGGATAAATTATTGTTAGAGGCTTGAGTATAAGCATTAATAAAGTTATTACCAGGAAAGGTATTCTTCTCTATGGTGACTTTATCGAATACGAAGCGATCATTCACTTCACCGTAAAGCTGAATACCACCGCTGTTGTATTCACCACTATTATTTTTGATATTAACAGTATTATTTGTCCCCTTGAGTTCTAACCAATAGTTACGACCATAGCCACCACCATAACTACCACCATAGCCACCATAGCCACCGTAACCATAGCCAGTCCCGCTAAAAAATTTCCCAAATCCGTCAAAATCGGCACCACCAGCGTGCAGTCCGTGATAGAACTTATTACCATCTATGGTAACATTGGTGAGAGATGCCAGGTATAGGTGGGCAGCACGAGGGCGCCAAAAAGTGTTATTATTAATACTTGAGTTACTGAGTCCGGCTAAGTACATAGACCCGCCCGTGCCACCACCGCCCAATAAGCCACCAATGTAGTTGGCATCAATTTGCCAACCAGTAACTACATTGATTGGGTTGTTGCTGTTAGCATCTCCGAAACGGGGTCCCTTATTGGCATTATACCCGGTAACGTAGTTGTTGAGTAGTTTAAAGTTATTTGGTGTACCAGTCCATTGCAAAGGACCGTTTTCATTTCTGAGTCGGAAACCATCAATAGTAACATTGTCTGCTGTTACAGTAACAGTGCCCTTAATCCAAGCTTCTGGGTTAGTACGGTATCCCTGGTTGATATTAATACCATCAGTTAAGTTAATATCCGGTGTAGTTGGTCTAATTCCTTTATTGGGACCTTCCAGTGTAACCGACTTATTTATAGTCACGTTTTCATTGTATACACCAGATAGCACCCTAACTACATCACCGTTGCTGGCAGCATCAATGGCTGCTTGAATTGTTGTATAAGTTTGACCGGGTCCAACTTCCAGAATAGCGGTGACCTGGTTATTGATCGCAACGGGAGCAATAGGATCTACTGTGAGGCTAGGATTACTGCTACGAGCAATAAAATTAACTGTTGCCTGGCCATCAAATGTACTGGTTGTTACAAAGGGAATATTAATAAATGATTTATTAGTTGCAGATGTAGTTAAATTTTGAAAGGTTAGCACCACAAAATTCCCTGTGGTGACATCACCATCAGCATTGTTAGTATCAGCACCTGTTATTCTTCCACCTAAGGGAACATTACCTGTATTATCACCAATAGTGATAGCATTTACATCAATTTGAATTTCACTGCTAAAGTAAACCTCTATACTTGCTGAAGACACAGCCGAATCTGTAAAGTTTTCCAGTCGATAGTCGAGATTAATCTTTCCACTACGTGGTGAAACGCTTTGAATTTTGGGGGTAATTACTAGTTTTGGTGTAGACATAAATCTCCAGTGTATTATTAGCGGTTATCATAACAAATCAGCACAAGCATAACATAATTTGCCGGTCTCTAGAAATATAGTCTAAGCAAACTAATGTTTCTAAGATTATAGTGTGTACGGACTACACATGGGTATATAAGGTTTCGGATATCATTATTGCAGCATTAACAGGACTATGGTAGCATTTCCAGAGCATGTGGTGTTAATTTTATTATTTCTTTACATTGTAAAACCACAAAATCCGCTCCTAGAAAATTACTAAAACCCACCCAAGTCTAGTTAAAACTAAACAATGATAGGTTTTAGCGATTGACATAACTTCCTACGGTCAGCAACCTGCTAAGTGGGTGAGTGGAATTAAACATAAGATGAACGTAGGTTGGGTTGAGGAACGAAACCCAACGCCCCACTGGTTACCTAACCCATCCTACAAATAATTGTGCCTCCCTACTTAACTCTAGGAACTTACACTTCTAGATGTTAGTACCTATTAAGTTACTTAAAGCTTGATTGAGTTCGTCGCCTGTATTATTAGGACCATTGAGTTCTGATCCAAAAGCAGATGCAACCAGCTGAAAGATTTGATTGCGGTTCGGGTTGCTCCCCAATAACAAGTATTGGTTCATCAAGAAAATATCTCCTGGCGAAGTTGTTGAATTTCCGTCAATATCAAAGAGGCTTAACTGTGCTTCAATCCCATTGGCAAGTGTAGCTCCGGTAGTATTGGTGGATCCCACGGTTTCACTAGGGAACCGAGCGAAGGTAGTTTCTAGGATGGAGTTACGGTTAGGATTATTCCGTTCTGCTAAAAACTGGTTAATTAGGAATGCATCGGATCCAGTAAAGACCCCGTTACCATCAATGTCCCCTATAGCACCATCAGCTATGGTTACAGTAGCTCCGGTGGTAGCACCCAGGTCATAGGTAACTCCATCTGTGAGACTGAGAATAACGCTTTGATTACCTTCTATGATAGCATCATTTATCGGCAAGACATCGACAACCGCTGTGGTTTGTCCACCAGCAATTGTGACTGTGCCAGGTAGAAGTGTGTAATCTTCCCCACCAATAGCGGTTCCACTGACCGTGTAGTTGACTGCAATTCCTCCTACTGGAGCCGCTTCTGACAAGGTAAATGTGAATTTACCATTGTTGACTCTAGGTGTTTGAATTTCAGCAGCATAGGGATCTGTAGCAGCAATTGTTACGGTGGGTACATCATTGGGGATATCAGTGACGTTAATAGTAATGTTGGTAGAAGTAGATGTGTTACCAGCAGCATCACTAGCAGTTATTCCTAATGTAAACGTATTTGGAGTAGTCTCAAAGTCATTGGATGCGGCTGATGCAGCTGCACCTGCTGCGGTGAGGAGAACTGATACGCTGCTATGTACGAACAAAGAACACGGAATGATGTCCAGATGCGATCGCAAAGCTTGTGACTCCTACTGCATCGGTAGCTGTGACTGTTCCCACTTGGAAGTTAGCCGTTTTTCCTTCTGCATAGGAGAGCGTTTGGTTGG
>NZ_LMVE01000106.1:0-137366 GCF_001432185.1 Cylindrospermopsis sp. CR12
GTTGAGCAATTATGCAGAACAAGAAAATCAACGTGCAGAACAAGAAAGATTTCTTAAAGAGCAGGAACAACAAAAGTATCAAACCTTACTAGCACAATTAAAAGCTAAGGGTATTGATATTACTACACTCGAATAAACTATTACCTGGACCGAAATACCCCTGGGAGAGGGGTTTTTAAAAACTTTCCCTCTCTTGCGGAGAGCGGAGAAGGCACCCTCGAGTAGGTTGACCGGAAAGCTTAGAACAGCTAATCGAATACGTAGTAAATAATTTTACTGTTATCCAGTAGTTGAAACCTTTGTAGTATTTCTCCTAGAATGGTAGAACTCGGAAAAACATCTATTCCGTTAATCAAATAAAATTAATTTTTAACGCAAAAAGGTATATATAATGGACTTACTCGAGTATCAAGTTAAGGAGTGGTTTAACAAGATAGGAATTCCCGTATTACCATCTCAAAGAATTGACCACCCCACAGATTTAAAAAGGTTAAAAATCCCCTACCCAATTGTGCTGAAATCCCAGGTGTATGCCAAAGACCGCTCACAGGTTGGCGGAGTCAAAATTGTAGAAACGACTATTGATGCCATTGCAGCTGCTCAAAGTATATTTAGCTTACCCATTGGTGGAGAACTACCAAAAGTTTTATTAGCCGAGAGCAAGTATAATGCTCAAGAAGAATTCTACCTAGCAGTAGTTTTAGATACAGTTATTAGTCGTCCTGTACTTTTAGGCTGTAGATACATAGATTGGCAGTCTCCCGGAGAGAACATGCAATACGTGGTTGTGGAACAAGAGTTTTCCCCATTTTATGCCAGAAGACTAGCATATCTCATGGGTTTGAGGGGCGGACTAATGCAGTCCGTCAGCGACATTGTGACAAAAATGTATCATTTGTTTTTGCACAAAGACTTAGATTTAGTGGAAATTAATCCTCTTGGCGTAAGTTCGTCTTGTCAAGTAATGACACTTAATGGCAAAATTAGAGTTAATGAAAGGGCTATTAATCGTCATCCAGACATAGCTGACATAGCAAGTAAAATAGCACGGGATCCCGGGAGCAAAAGAATAAATGGCATGTTGGTTGATATGCTGGGTAGGAATAACCAAGGGGAAATTGGCATATTAGCCAACGGTACTGGTTCCGCTTTAACCACTTGGGATGCAGTGGTAGCTGCAGGAGGTAAACCTGCTGTCTCCTTAAATTTACGACATTCTTGGTTAAACCACACAGAACCGACAAAATTTAGTCAACGCATGGAAACTGGACTAAGGGTTTTGGCTGCTGATCGCAATATTCAGGTGATTCTCATTAATTTGCTGGGTACTATTCCTGAACTCTCGGAAGTACCAAGGGTGATGACTGATTTTATGGCATTACAATTGGAAGAACTTAGATGGTTTTTAAATACCTCTCAGAAAACCCTCCCCCAGCGCTTACCCAAAATAGTCATGCGTCTAGCTGGTAATGATTTTCAAGTGGCCAGGAAGTCATTACTGTCCATCCTACAAGTTCAAAGCGAAAATTTCATCTTGGTTGAAAATTTGGATGTAGCTGTTAAGGAAGCAGTAAGTTTAACCAAATCACAAGTGTATAGAAAATAGCTGTACTAACTTTCTTTAAAGAAATTTTCTAAGTTTAATAAGGAGTTTATGAACTTAAAGCCAGATAGTAAAGTTTTAATTCAAGGTTTTTCGGAGTTGATATCCACAACCCATATTGACCAAATGAAATCATACTATGGCACTAATTTGGTCGCTGGCGTTGATCCCGGTCATGGTGGCATAATGGCACACAATTTGCCAGTTTTTGATTTAGTGGAAGAGGTGGTATCAAGTTTCGGGACAATTGATACAACAATTATTAGTGTACATCCCTATCAAGTGTTAGATGCTGCACTAGAGGCGATCGCTGCTAACATTTCCCAGATCATTATTATCTCCCCGGGGGTGCCACCTCTGGATATGGTGACATTGCTGAGGAAAACAGAAAACCACGAAATCCTAATTGTGGGGCCTAATAGTCCGGGGATTATTGTGCCAGGGAAGATTCTCCTGGGTACTCAGCCTAGTGAATTTTATACTCCTGGCAATGTAGGTATTGTCAGTCGCAGCAGTACCCTTACCTACGAGGTAGCTTGGGAACTAACTAAAGCTGGTTTGGGTCAGTCTATTAGCGTGAGTATTGGTAGTGATGCAATTGTAGGTTCTTCCTTTTCTCAATGGTTACAAATTCTAGATGAGGATGAAAATACGGAAGCAATAGTTTTAGTTGGTCAACCGGGAGGTGAAAGTGAGGAGGTAGCTGCCAAATACATATCCACAGCTATTGATAAGCCAGTTGTTGCTTATATTGCTGGTAGACATGCACCACCTTCTAAATCCTGGCACCAATCAGGCAACTTTGCCACTGTGGTCAAACGTGATCCTGATTTTGGCAGTGTTTCCACTAAGTTAAGCACCTTTAGTAATGCCCAAATACCTGTTGCCCAATATCCTCAGCAAATTCCCCAGTTGCTGGTAAAAGCCATGAAGTGCTAAGAATTGATGAATTTTCTGCAAATTTCTGGTAGTTTAAGTGATTGAGCGGATATAACTGTGATACCATAACAGTTTTCACCCCATCAGGGACTTCCGACTACCGCAACTACTCCTATAATCAGGCCATGAACGGGACAGAACAAAAATTATCATCTAGGGATCTACCGCAACAAACTAATACATCAACTCACTATTGGGTGTCAATGCCTAAACCGGAAAATCACCTATTTGAGGTGACTCTGCACATTGAAAACTACCCTGGACTAGTCGTTGATTTGAAAATGCCCGTATGGACACCAGGGTCATACTTGGTGCGAGAGTATGCTAAAAATCTACAGGATTTTACCGCATTTGCTGGTTCTAAACCTTTAGGGTGGAAGAAGGTTAGCAAAAATCACTGGCAAGTAGAAAAAGGTAAAGCTAATCAGGTCGTTGTGCGCTATCGTATTTTTGCCCACGAACTGTCAGTACGTACAAATTACCTGGATTCTACCCATGGTTATTTTAACGGCGCAGGGATGTTTTTTAGAATCCCTGGTTGGGAACAAAAGCCAATTTACATTACTGTGGTCACACCTAATCCACAATGGCAAGTAACTACCGCCTTACCACTAGTTAACCAAGAGGCTAATACATTTTTAGCAGATAATTTCGATGCTCTGATTGATAGTCCTTTTGAAATCGGTAATCATCATTTACATCACTTCCAAGTAGGGAATAAACCTCATGAATTAGCAATTTGGGGGAAGGGAAATTATCAAATCAAACAGGTACTAGATGATTTACAAAAAATTATCACCCGTGAGGCACAAATATTCGGGGGGTTACCTTATGAAAGATATGTATTTATCCTCCACTTAAGCCATGATCTTTATGGAGGTCTAGAGCATAAAAATTCCTGTTCCTTAATTTATGATCGGCTAGGATTTAGGTCTAAGGAAAAATATGAAAGATTCATGCAATTGTTAGCCCATGAATTCTTTCATCTGTGGAATGTGAAAAGAATTCGTCCCCGGGAGTTACAGAGTTTTGATTATGACCAGGAGAACTATACACCTTCTTTATGGTTTTGCGAAGGAATTACCAGTTACTATGATTTACTAATTCCTTTTCAAGCAGGAATTTATGACGCCAGGTCTTATTTCCATCATTTGAGTCAGCAAATTACCCGATACCTCACAACTCCAGGGCGTTATGTCCAACCCCTGAGTGAATCTAGTTTTGATGCTTGGATTAAGTTATATCGTCCCTCTCCTAATAGTCGAAATTCTCAAATTTCTTACTATTTAAAAGGGGAAATGGTCGCCTTGTTATTAGATTTGCTCATTCGCGATCGCCATCAAAATACAGTTTCTTTAAATGATGTGATGGTGGAAATGTGGCGGAAATTTGGTACACAGGAAACTGGTTATACTACCCAAGATTTAAAAGAAGTCATTGAACAGGTAGCCCAAATAGATTTATCTGACTTCTTTAAACAATATATAGATGGTCTAGAGCATTTACCATTCCTCAAGTATTTAGAACCTTTTGGGTTGGCATTAGTCGAGCAATCCGAGTCCGCACCTTATCTGGGAATTAGGGTGGAACCGGAAAATGGACAGGAAACTATTAAGTTTGTGGAAGCTCACTCCCCTGCTAGTACAGCAGGATTAGATGTGGGTGATGAACTGTTAGCCATTGATGGGATTAAGGTAGGTATAAATCAACTAGGTCATCGGTTACAAGACTATCAACCCAAGGACACCATTGAAATAACGGTTTTTCACCAGGATGAATTGCGGAACTACAAGGTGACCTTGGGCAAACCACGTCCCCACAAATATCAATTACGTCCAGTGGAAAATCCTAGTACCAGTCAAAAAAACAACTTTCTAGGTTGGCTAGGAGTACCAATCACCACAACTCAGTGAGCATTGTGACTTGTTAAAACACCTGGCTGTTTCTGTAGGGGTAAAACGTTTAAAATGTCCGTCTGAGCACAATATTTTAAGTCCTCTGCACATTCTAGACGTAATAATCTTTTACCATGACTGGCTTGATGAAATAATCCTATTAAATTATCTTCCCATTGTTCATAAAGAGCGATCGCACTCGTAACTTCATCATTACCGGCAATTTGATCCAACTCTAAACCGGTTTTCTGCCAAATACTATGGGCGATCGCACCTGCACAAACAGTATCTTCCAGGGAGAAACTCCCCTCCCACCCCGAACCAACTATCCAGATGCTTTGGGGTTGTTTCTCTAATAAAAAATTGACTACTGCAGAGCGATTGATTAGGGCTGCTGCTAAAACAATTGGGGCATCTTCTATTCGTTTTAGGGCACGGGTGCCATTGGTGGTACTAATAAATAAACGTCTCCCTTCCACTAGTTCTGGTGTGCAATCCAGAGGGGAATTACCTAATTCAAACCCAGCTACCTTACCACCACCTCGTTCTCCAGCCCGTAATCGCTTTTGCGCAGGCCATTGTTCGCTAACCTCTGTTAGTTCGTTGAGGTCAGAAAAAACTTGTACCGCTTCGCCACCAGCAGCCAATACTGTAGCTATAGTGCTAGTGGCGCGTAGAACATCGACGGCGATCGCACATTCTGGTATTTCCCCTGTGGGGGTTAATTCTGGAGTATGATATACAAATATCTTCACGGACTAGATATACCTACCTTAATAATACTAGGGTAATTTTACCTCATCGGCGAAATTTCCCCAACGGAGAAAGTGAAATGGCCCAGCGAGGGAACCCCAAACATGTTGATCGGTTTCTAAATCCCTCCCCCTGTCCCAGCTGAGGAATTTTTGGTCGTCTATCTCAAATTTACTATCTAAATAGGTTTTTTGTCCCTTGCGAACCACTAGACAATTCTTACCTGATTCCACAGTACCGGTAAAGCAGTTACCAGTCCACTCCACCCGCATATTACAACCACATAGTTTTTCCAGGCGATCGGCAGTTAAATTTTGTAATTTACCCAAATCCCGAGATGATCCATAAAAATCCTTCTCATCTTTGACCGTATAGTTTTCAATGATAATTTGCCCTTCTTCAACCAATAACTTTAACACTCGGACGCGATAGGGATCTTTGAGATCATAATCATAAGCTTGTTCAACAAAAAGACTGACCCCAGATAGGAGAGAATAAGCTAGGGGACGCATACAGACACGAATGTGGGCATATAGAGGCGGATTTTCAAAAGCCTGAGCTTGATTGCTGAAATCCGCTGCCATCCAACGAGCTAAGGTAAGAACATCTTGAGAATGGGTCATAGGATATGTCAATAGAACCACTTATAGTGTACATGGGGAGTGGGAAGAATCCTACCAAGTGGGTTGAATTTGGGGTAGACTATCCTGACTACCCTGGGACAAAACACGAGGAATCACTTCCTGGTAAATGGGATTGGCAATGGTTAGTCCACCCAAGGGACTGCGCTTTACCAAGCCTAAATCCAGCAAGAAACGGCGATCATCCTCCGGGGTATCGGGTAGATCGGATCCAGCTAACATGGGTTGAATAATGGCTTTGACCCGATCTTCCCGTAAGCGCTCTGCCAAACTATCTAAATGGGTATCCTGGCGCTGAATCAGGATTTCTTTGGTTCGGTTAATGACTTCAGCAGTAATGGGTTGGGTAATGTCTTTCACCAAAACCTGGGTAGCTTGACGAGCTAGGGCGTTGACTAACCACGGTTGTCCATCGGTTAAATAAAATGCCTGTTGAATGGCTTCCGGGGTAAACACCTGTCCCGTAGCTTGTGTATGTTGTAAGTAAAGTTCTTCTACTTCTGATAAAGTAAAATTATTTAGGGTTAAAGACTCAGCCTTGATATTGAAAGGACTTGACGTATTAAGTCGTTCACTTCCACCGGATTTAACCTTATAGTCCCGCACATCCCGCATGCCAATTAACCCTACCGAATGGGGAAAGCTATGGGGACGACGATTGTAACCTGAGCGTAATTGTCTGAGAACAGAAATCAATGTTTCATCTGCTAAAGCATCAATTTCATCCAGGAAAACCACTAGGGGACGAGTAGCAACCTTAGCCCAACTAGCTAATGCGGCTCCAATTTGCCGCCCTGTCCAGCAGTGTTAAAGTGTTTAGCCATGGTGGAGGTTTTGAAAAAATAACCTTAACAACTTTATTCTAGAACCTAAGTAGGTGGGTGGAATTAAATATAAGATGAACGTAGGTTGGGTTGAAGTATGAAACCCAACATTAATGATTTAAACAATAATGGCGATCTCGCGTACCCAGTGCTTCGCGACTAACTACGAATGACGGTAATGGTTCGTCCCCCCGGACTAATGACCTCCTCCGTACTAATTCTCTCTCCCATGGGTGGTAATCCCGCACGGCGATCAAAAATCACTAACCACCCTCTATCCAATCCTAACCCATCCAGGTATTTATCCAGTTGGGTCAAACCCTTGGTTAGGGGATCCAACTTTTCCCTCCGCACCTTTAACTCTATGCCCATCACTACCTTGCCATAGCGTAAACAAATATCCATTCTTCCAGAACCAATGGCATATTCCCGTTCTAACGTACCACCACCGTTTACTACTCGATGTAAAAATGCCATTAATACCAAATGGGGAGCAATCTCATGGTAGGGCGCACTTTTGAGCAGTGGTTCCCCATGTTGTCGCCAAAATTCCAGAAATGCTTCCAATAATTCATCGGGTAATAGCTCCCCCTGTTCATTTAACCAACGAGGTTCAATAACTCCAATGGAAGCCCTGGTTGTGTAACTTAACACCAAGGGTAGAACTTCCCGATAAATTGGATTGGCAATTTCCAAACCCTGTCCTCGGTCTCGACACAGTCCTAAATCCAGGACATAACGAATATCATCCTGGGGTACATCAGGTAAATCTTCACCCGCTAAAATTGGTTCAATAATGGTTTTGACTCTATCTTCCCGTAAGCGCTCTGCTAAGCTGTCTAAGTGGGTATCCTGGCGCTGAATCAGGATTTCTTTGGCTCGGTTAATGACTTCAGCAGTAATGGGTTGGGTAATATCTTTCACCAAAACCTGGGTAGCTTGACGAGCTAGGGCGTTGACTAACCACGGTTGTCCATCGGTTAAATAAAATGCCTGTTGAATGGCTTCCGGGGTAAACACCTGTTCCGTAGCTTGTGTATGTTGTAAGTAAAGTTCTTCTACTTCTGATAAAGTAAAATTATTTAGGGTTAAAGACTCAGCCTTGATATTGAAAGGACTTGACGTATTAAGTCGTTCACTTCCACCGGATTTAACCTTATAGTCCCGCACATCCCGCATGCCAATTAACCCTACCGAATGGGGAAAGCTATGGGGACGACGATTGTAACCTGAGCGTAATTGTCTGAGAACAGAAATCAATGTTTCATCTGCTAAAGCATCAATTTCATCCAGGAAAACCACTAGGGGACGAGTAGCAACCTTAGCCCAACTAGCTAATGCGGCTCCAATTTGCCGCCCTGGTTGAGATGGTGGCCAACGGGGTGGGTGGAGATTAGTTGGTAGGTATACACAAGCGGATTCTTGCCATTCATCCAAAATTGCACGTTCAGCCATACCCGGATCCCTGGAGAATGGTGCCCCTACTTCTAAAGAAAGCATCACGGCGATATATTCCCCACTATCAGTCAATTCTTGGGCTAGGGCTATCATAGCGGTGGTTTTGCCTACTTGTCGCGGTGCATGAATGATAAAGTAGTTTTCTCCATCAATTAGCGCTTTTAACTCCGGTAAGCGAGCGGTGGGGGAAAGCATATAGTGGATGTTGGCTTTACATGGTCCAGCAGTGTTAAAGTGTTTAGCCATGGTGGAGGTTTTGAAAAAATAACCTTAACAACTTTATTCTAGAACCTAATAAAGGCGAACTCCTAAGGGATCTTCATTGAAACCAGCTTGTGTAGGTTGGGTTATCGCCATGAGGATCCGACTCAACTGACGTATTGTCGTCATTTTTATTTCTGGTAGCAGGCACTGTAATAGTGTTATAATCCCGAACATGGGCTGTGTGTGGTTTTTGAGTTTTTGCTTTGTAAGACTATAACTCTACTACATCGCCCCTACTTTTAATACTCTTTTTTGGCTAAGGTATTGGTCAATATGACTGTAAATAAGAAATATATCAGAGATGTAAATGATCAAAAATTAGATAAAAAAACTTGGTCCCATGCCATATCGCAACCAGCAAAAGAATTTCCCCTCTCTCAATTACCCATAATTACAGGTAAAATTCCCCAGGGGTTGCGGGGTACCCTATACCGCAACGGTCCAGGGAGATTACAACGGGGAAATATGTCTGTGGGACACTGGTTTGATGGGGATGGAGCCATTTTAGCAGTCCACTTTCGCGATGACGGTGCTAAAGCGGTTTATCGTTATGTACAGACCAGGGGGTATCAAGAAGAGACTCAAGCAGATAAGTTCCTTTACGGTAATTATGGTATGACAGCACCCGGTATGATTTGGCATAAGTGGCAAAGACCGGTTAAAAATGCTGCTAATACTTCAGTTTTGGCATTACCAGATCAACTTTTAGCCCTTTGGGAGGGTGATCATCCCCATGCTTTAGATTTAGAGAACTTAGAAACCAAGGGTTTAACTAGTTTGGGGGGGTTAACCCAGGGAAAAGCTTATTCTGCTCATCCCAAGGTTGACCATCAAACAGGGGAAATATTTAACTTTGGGGTGAACCTTGGCACTAGTTCTCCGGGGAGTGGCATACTTAATATTTACAAAAGTGATTTCACTGGTAGAATCATTAAACAGTCCCAATTTGATTTGACCCAATTTAGCCTCATTCATGATTTTGTTTTAGCCGGACCATATTTAATCTTTTTTGCCCCACCCGTACAGTTAAATATCTGGTCGGTATTATTGGGAATTAGCAGTTACAGTCAGGCTTTGACTTGGCAACCACATATAGGAACCCAAATCATTGTTATTGATAGAGAAAATTTATCTTTAGTTAGTCGAGGAGAAACCGAATCCTGGTTTCAGTGGCATTTTAGTAATGGTTATGTTGATAATAGAGGTATAGTAATTATTGACTTTGCCAAATATGCTGATTTCCAAACTAATGAATATTTACGGGAAGTAGCAACTGGAAAAGTAAAAACAACCGCCAAAACTACCTTTACCAGAGTAGAACTCAACCCCCAAACCGGTCGAGTTAAACAACTGGTAACCTTATTAAATAGAACCTGTGAATTTCCTAGTGTCCCCAGCAAAAATGTTGGCAAATTTTCACCCGCTACATACATGTCCATTTTTAAAGAAGGGACCGAGACACAAGGGGAAATATTAAATGGCATGGCCAAATTTGACCATGAGGACGGTAGTTTAACTGAAGCTAACCTAGGTTTAAACTGCTATCCTTCAGAACCAATTTATGTTGAAGATAGAACAAGTTCTGACAGAGGTTGGGTATTAACAGTGGTTTATGATGGCAATAGCCATAGTAGCACAATTTGCATATTTGACAGTCATCGAATGAACGAAGAACCAGTTTGTCAACTTGCCTTACCTTCCGTAATTCCCCATAGTTTTCATGGAACTTGGAAACCATATAATTAAATGAAATCAATGTTGAAAATGCAGGATGTAAAAACTGAAAGGGCGGGGTGGTCTCTCACACATAGAGATCCCCAATTTATTGCCAAGATGATGCCATTATTAGCAATTTTATATAATTGCTATTTCCGGGTAGAAACCAGTGGTTGGGAAAATATTCCAGAAGGAAAAATTTTGGTTGTTGGTTCTCACAATGGGGGGTTGGCATCTCCGGATACGTCTATGATGATGTATGACTGGTTACGTCGATTTGGTACTGAAAGGCTGATTTACGGTTTAATGCATCCAAAAGTATGGGAAGTTTTTCCCCCAGCAGCTGAAATAGCTATGAAGGGAGGTGCAATCCGAGCCCATCCTAAAATGGCTTATGCAGCATTTCGTGCAGGTGCAAGTGTTTTAGTTTATCCTGGTGGCGCAGAGGATGTATTCCGTCCACATCGGATGCGAGATAAAATCTATTTTGCCCAAAGACGGGGTTTTATTAAGTTAGCACTGCGAGAGAATGTCCCCATTGTTCCAGCTATTTCCTGGGGATCCCACGACACCTTGATTGTATTAACTGATTTATATCAAATCATGGCACGGTTTCATCAGTGGGGAATGCCATGGTTATTTGATGTTGACCCTATAGTTTTTCCTTTGTATTTGGGTTTACCCTGGGGTTTAGCCCTGGGTCCACTGCCAAATATTCCTTTACCTGCTAAAATACATACTAGAGTTTGTCCACCAATTATATTTAAAAGATATGGAAAAGATGCTGTTAATGACGTGAGTTATGTCAATGAATGTTATGAACTGGTTAGGAACCAGATGCAGACAGAATTGAACCAATTGATCAAGGAAGCTAGCTAGGAGAGACTTTAATCCCGAGTTCATGGTATGATGCTATCAAACCGTTATTCGTAAAAACCACTTGTAAATTATACTTGTAAATTAACTATGGCTACTATTAACGACAACTATCTAAAACTGAAAGCTGGTTATCTGTTTCCGGAAATTGCTAGAAGAGTCAATGCTTTTGCCCAAGCTAACCCTGATGCCCAAATTATTCGTCTGGGTATTGGTGATGTTACTGAACCACTGCCAGATGCTTGTCGCCATGCTATGATTCAAGCTGTTCATGATCTGGGCGATCGCAGTACTTTTAAGGGTTATGGACCGGAACAGGGTTATGTGTGGTTACGGGAAAAAATAGCTGTTCATGATTTTCAAGCTAGGGGAGCTGCCATAGAAGCGGATGAGATCTTCATTTCTGACGGTTCTAAATGCGATACGGGCAATATTTTAGATATTTTTGGCAGAAATAACATTATTGCTGTTACTGACCCTGTATATCCCGTTTATGTCGATACTAATGTGATGGCGGGCAATACTGGAGAAGCTAACGACAAGGGAGAGTATGGTGGTTTGGTGTATTTACCTGTGACTGCGGAAAATAACTTCACAGCGGAAATACCTCAACAAAAGGTAGATCTAATTTATTTATGTTTTCCTAATAATCCTACCGGTGCAACAGCTACCAAGGAACATTTAAAAGACTGGGTAAACTATGCTAGATCCCAGGGATCGATAATTTTCTTTGATGCTGCTTATGAAGCATTTATTACCGATCCTGATCTTCCCCATTCTATTTATGAAATTGAAGGTGCTAGGGAATGTGCCATAGAATTTCGTTCTTTCTCTAAAAATGCTGGGTTCACTGGTACCCGTTGCGCTTTAACCGTTGTTCCCAAAACCCTAACTGCTAAAGCTGCAGATGGTTCCAATATAGAATTGTGGAAATTATGGAACCGTCGTCAGTCTACCAAATTTAATGGGGTTTCTTATATTGTCCAAAAGGGTGCAGAAGCTGTTTACTCTGAGGAAGGACAAGCTCAAATCAAGGCCTTAGTAAGTTTCTATTTGGAAAATGCTCAAATCATTCGTCAACAATTAACTAGTGCAGGTCTAAAAGTTTATGGTGGAGTAAATGCTCCCTATGTATGGGTGAAGACACCAGCTGGTTTAACTAGTTGGGAGTTTTTTGACAAACTACTACAGACTGTAAATGTTGTAGGAACTCCCGGTTCGGGTTTTGGTGCTGCTGGTGAAGGTTACTTCCGCATTTCCGCATTTAATAGTCGAGAAAATGTGGAAGTAGCAATGCAACGAATTACAGAAAAGTTCTCCATCAATTTGCCATAATCTAAATATCCAACAAACTATAGCGCTTTTGCAGGTTGAGTAGCTTCATTCTAGCTTCACCTGCGTTATCCGCTAAATTAGAAAATTCTACAAACCTTTTCAATTCTTTTCTCAGCAAGTTCCTTTCTACTTCCATTGCTTCTCGATCTAAGTCTGGAGGTGACACTATCATATCAAAAATTGTCGCCCTTTCTTTACCGGGATGGGGACGTAACACCCTACCGCGACGCTGAATAAATTGACGGGGATTGCTAGAACTGGATAAAATCACTGCGGTTCTAATTGCTGGTATATCTACACCCTCATCTAAACAACGAATAGCTACTAAACCCTGCAAGTCCCCACTTTCAAATTGTTTTCTTAACACTTCTCGCTCTGGTAATGATGTTCGCGCAGTGTAGGTGCTGATTTTATACCCTAGTTCCACTCCTAAAATTTTGGTTACCTCTTCCAGTTGGTAAGAATGGTTCCCCCCCTCTTGGGAACCATCACTACAATAAAATAATGTATGGCTCGTGTTTAGACGATTTAACATTAAATGTTTTAATGCCACTAGTTTATTTTCCGCGCTGCTAATTAATCTAGCTCGTTTTATCAGTAGAGATTTAATACCCTCCATATCCTCAAAACTAAAGGTCTCCTGTATCTCCCGATTTTGTAAACAACGCCCTATTTTTTTGGTTAATCTTAAATAATTCATACTCTCCAACTCCGTTAATTCCACGAAAACTGGATAGTATAAATAATGCACCAATGCTCCTTGGTCAATAGCATCTTTTAAGCTAAACTCCGGTTGCAAAACCGGTCCAAAATATTCTAATAAGGACTCCGTACCTTCCTCATCAAAATATCTTTCTGGTGTAGCTGATAGAGCTAGTCTTAATCCCACACTACGAGGTAAACTTTCTTCTAACCTGGGCGCACCCAAATTATGTGCTTCATCCCCAATGATTAAGGTTTTCAACGGAAAATATTTCAGTTGTGATTGAAAACCTTCTCCAATTAAGGTCAAGTTAGTGGTGATAACAGTCAGAAACTTTTGATAACCAGAACCCAAGTTATATAACTCTACGGACATTTGACTATGCCAATTTCGTATATTTTCGTAAGCTAAAATGGGCTTTAAGTTAAATTTCTCACATTCCCTACCCCACTGGGTAACCAAGTGACGATGGGGACAAACCACTAACAAGACTTGTAAGCCTATCTGTTTATATAATTCATAGGCGATCGCCAATGCGGTAATTGTTTTTCCACTACCGGTAGCCATTTTCAATGTTCCCCGACCATTATTAGCAAACCAGCTAGTAATAGCCTGTTTTTGGTATCCTCGTAATTCGACGTGTAAAGGTATTCTAGGACAACCGGGTAAAAATGGATTGACATGGTAGTCACCGCTATTTTCCCTGACAAAGGGTAATTTAAGGGAAAAGGTATATGGTGCTGATACCGGTAGTTTAGAACTTGAAGCAATGGAAGACGCTATAAAGTACATTTTTTATTCAAACTAATTAGGACTAGACCCGTAGCAGCTCCTAAGCATTTTGGCTAAAGCCATAATTGTAGTTTCGCCAGACACCGACTAAAGAACCTTGTATTTCCACATGAATAGCGGGGACTTGAATAGGTTGATAGTTGGAATTAGCTGGTTTAAGAGTGACCATATCTCCCTCAAGATAAAACCGTTTTAAGGTTGTACCATATCCCTCCACCCTAGCAGCAACAATGGTGCCATTTTTCATCAGATTGGGTTCAGCCACAGGACGCAGGAATACCACATCACCATCAGCAATTAAATCCTCAATCATACTATCACCAGCTACCCGCAAAGCATAACTTTGAGGAGGAATAGGCAGATTGGCTAAATCTAAGTACTCACACTCTACCGCATCAGCAAAAGGTTCAATCAAGCCCCCTGCTGCAATGGTTCCTAAAATGGGCACGCCGTACTTACTAGAATGCAATATTCTAATGGTTCGTGCCTTACCCTCATCCCAGCCAATGTATCCCTTGTTCCGCAAGTGTTCCAACCTGCTTTGAACCGGTGCAGGAGACTTCAAATTTACTCCCTGCATCATTTGACGAATAGACGGTGAATGTTGATTAACCCGAATATATTCTACCAACCATTCGTATAGTTCGTTTTGGGCTTCCGTCAGTTTTTCCATATTTTTGGGGAAAGCAACAACAAATGTCCTTAGAACATTTGTACTACAAAAAGTTTCCCTTAACAAGACCCTATTGGGTATTTCTTAACAATAAATTAATATTCTGGCGGTAGGATTGGATATAGGGAAAGCTATTTATCCATTGTAATTTAAAAAAACTCTGTTGTCAATCAACTTGGGCCCATGAGAATTTGGATTTTACGGTTCTTAGAGCCGAAAGTTGAGCGAAAAAAATTCAGTTAGCGCCCAAAATACTAGCCAGTAAAGCTTTTTGAGCATGCAATCTATTTTCAGCCTGATCCCAAACTTTTGATTGGGAACCCTCTATTACCTCATCGGTAATTTCTTCCCCACGGTGGGCGGGTAGACAGTGTAAAACTATGGCTTGGGGATCTGCTAGACTGAGTAAATCCTGGGAAATTTGATAGGGTTGGAAGATTGGTAGACGATTATCAGCTTCTGATTCCTGACCCATACTTGCCCAAACATCAGTGTAAAGGATGTGGGCATTTTTAGCTCCTATGACTGGATCATGGGTAAGCATTACTTCAGTTTTATCACCAGCAATAGCCCGGGCTTTTTCTACAATATCTTGATTGGGGGCGTATCCTTGTGGGAAAGCTATCCTTACATTCATGCCAGCTAAGGCACAACCCAACATTAGGGAATTAGCTACGTTATTACCATCCCCTACATAGGTAAGGGTTAATCCTGTTAAATCACTGAATACTTCTCGAATAGTCAATAAATCTGCTAAGATCTGACAGGGGTGTTCTAGATCTGTTAGAGCATTAATTACTGGTATTTTAGCGTAGTGAGCAAAGGTGACCAATTCTTGTTGGGCAAAGGTTCTAATTGCTAAGACATCTAAATAACGGTCTAATACCCTAGCGGTATCTTGCACAGGTTCACCTCGACTCACCTGGGTGACATTTGGATGCAGGTCAATTACCTGACCTCCTAATTGGTACATAGCCACTGTAAAACTTACTCTAGTGCGAGTGGAGGCCTTGGAGAATAACAAACCCAAAACCTTGTTGGAATGTAGTGTTAGTTTTTGTGATTTGAGTAATGTTGCCATGGAAAGGAGTTCTAGTAGTTCTGTAGAACTTAGGTCTCCTAAACCTAGTAAGTCTCTTCCAGTCAATGCTACCATGCTGATGATTTGTATTATTAAGTGTTTTTTAAGTTTTTCAGATATTTCAACAGTACTAGGTTTTCAAGTTGAAACTCTACTAACTATTGTTACCTGAAATTACAGGATTTTGTATGCCATATTTATACTATAGCACTGGGGGAAAAATTTTTGGGACTTTTTTGCCAGATTTTTAGAAAAAACCACTGGACAAATTTTGGTTCTGTGCTATGATTGGATGTCAGTGGGCATTAATTACATCCTAGCCCTTTGCCAGCATAGCACAGCGGTAGTGCATCCGACTTGTAATCGGAAGGTCGTCAGTTCAATCCTGACTGCTGGCTTTTTGTGCTGTCGCTTGCCAAATTATTTGACCGCGTTGACAAATTAATGTCCGTATTGCCAAATTATTGTCCCCGTTGACAAATTATTGTTTTTCGCGGTCAATAATTTGTTTACCATTATAACCTGCAAATTAAACCGACGACCTTCCGATCTTTCAACTCCCAAAGATATTTAACATTAAATAATCATAAATTCAGTTTTTTAAACAAGACATTATTTCGCCTTTTGGCATCGTTAATGAGTTTAGTAAAAGACAGAATTTCGACATAAGTATTAAGCCTGGGATTATAACCAAAGTAACCTTGTAAATCTGGTGTTGGATAATAGGTAGCATCTTCTGCAAAGCCTTTAATTTTTGGAGTTAAATCACAAATAATATAGGCATAAAAAGGAATGTGCTCAGGTAAATTAACCAATCTACCTTCTCTGTCAACAAAACTACCCGACTTAATTTTTCTAATATAGTCGTAGACTTGAGTAATTGGGTTTTCATTATCTTTATACCTCCCGCGCATAGGGCGTTTAAATTCAACTATGACAACTGATGAATAAGGTTGTTCTTCTCCTTCAACAAAAGCTATTGGGTTATTAAAAATTAGCAAATCAGGTCTTTCGGTGCTATCAATTTCTAAATCCTCAAGGGTATCCAGAGGTTGATCAGAAGCCAGGTATTGATGATAGGTTAATTTTTCGTCAATAATCCATAGGTTTTGTCTTTCAAATGCGACATCTTCGGATGTACTTCTGAGGGGAAAAACAATTTCGTGGATGTCTTTTTCTAATTTATATTTGCCATCATCGTCTTTTTTTAAATTCTTTTCAAAAATATCCAATATAACTTTTTTGTGAATCACATACTCTGCTAGTTTAGACTTACCGATATCATTATATCGTTCAAGAAATTGGTGAAACTTGTGTGAATATTCGGGATATTTTAGGAAATCTTCAACAGTGTAAGTAAGAATTTCTTTTCCTTTTTCTTTTATTTCAAGCTCAAATTTTGACTGAAGTTTATGCAGTTCAATATCAAGTTTAGTTGAGGGCAATCCAGGCGGAATTTGCTTTAGGCTTTCAGCAGCATATTTTAGTAATGGACGATATTCAGGAGCATCATTAAAAATGAAATTTCTGATTTCTTGCTCTTTATTTTCTCTAATAGTTTTTAAAAATGGAGATAATTCTTTCTCGATCATGTTCACCGCAGCGTTTCTTATTTCTTTCAAAGAAATATCTCGTGGTTCTACTATAGCAAAATTATCAGGTTCGTCAGGTATATTAAAATTTATTCTCTCTGAATTTACATGCTCATCAAGATATGAGCCAGAAATATATGCTAAATAGGTAAATGGTTTATTATCTTCATATCTAATTTTTCTGTTTTTAGTTAAATCAACTATGTGTTTATCAAGATTTTCTGATTTCACTTCCCTATGATTCGCACAATAACATAGTTGATGTTCTGAGTTTTCAAAACCATAAAACTTTAAGCTTTTTAGAGAAAATTTATGCCCGGATAATTGAAATTCGCGTTCTTCTGAATTAGGCTTGAGCCTACTTACAAAATAATCATTCAGATTGATTGAGTGTCCCTCGTCAATTACCTCAATTAAAGGGACTGTATCTAATAAAAAATATGCAATACAGTGATCAAGAATTTTTTTAGCAATAGCATCAGCTTCCTGGGGACATTTTTCTTTATAAGGACTTTGATAATCCGTTAATTGTACAATTGTCTGGCATTCTATATCAGATGTGTTCAAATTTTCATGAGTATGTTCATAAACTCCTTTTTCTGTACTGAAATTAAACTCCCGTCTGAAATAATTGCCAGCACTTTTATAAACACTACTAACTGTAATATGGCTAAAAGCT
Organism: Cylindrospermopsis sp. CR12; assembly: GCF_001432185.1. Lineage (NCBI taxonomy): Bacteria > Bacillati > Cyanobacteriota > Cyanophyceae > Nostocales > Aphanizomenonaceae > Cylindrospermopsis > Cylindrospermopsis sp. CR12. Next base: position 17,825 of record NZ_LMVE01000106.1, read on the forward strand.
TTTAGCCATAAAAATCTGCCTATACCCTTTGAACCTCTCGATATCTTCCAGGTTGAATCAGAAGTACAAAAAGAATTGTAGTTTTTTTCGTCAAACCCTATGCCATTATCTACTACTATAAAACCTTTGATTGGAGCAGAACCTCTTTGAATCAATATCTTGATAAATCCATTCTTGATTTTTGCGTCCTCAACTGCATGAATAGAATTAACTACAGCTTCAAACAGAGGTAGTAAAGCTTTAGAACCTGGTAAGTGCGTATTTCTAATCCGCCCACTTAAATCAACTAGCATAGGAAAAAATAAAACTTATTGTGATTCTATGGTCAAAAAACAAAATCCTAAGATTAAACCGGATGCTTGCTTACCTATTAAATCGAGCTAAATGGGCCACTAGCTTAACCCCAAATTCTTGCTCAAACACTTGCTTTTTCAAGTCTAAACTCCACATTTCTAGATCACAATCATCATCATACCTACTGGGAGAAACAACCATCTCTAATTGCCTAATGGTAGGTAAGTATTCACACTTAATCCCACGAACTGCTCCAATTTGTCTCCTGTCTAAAGCCACAGCTACCCGCAAAATGGCACTCAATTGGGATACCATTTGTCGATGTCCTTTATGGGTTAGATTTTGGAAGTTTTCATGCTTTTTCTTGGGTGGTGATTTGCGATGATAACGGGCCAAGTTGGCAATAATTTCTATTTCTGTCTCATTGTAACCTAATAACTCCCCATTCCTAATTAAATAATAGGAATGTTTATGATGTGCTGAATGGCTAATATGGTGACCACAATTATGTAAAACCGCCCCAGCCCATAATAATTCTCTGGTATCTTCACCCCAATTGTGTAATTTGCCTTGAGTTTGACTAAATAAAGTCAAAGCGAATTCCGCTACCCGTTGACTACACTCTAAGTTAATATGGTACTTTTGAGCCAGCTTTAAAACATTTCTCTCCCGAATAGAACTTTGATATTGTAGTCGATCCGCAATAAATCCATGGGTGAGCATCCAGTCAACTATTACACCTTCTCTCAAGGAACGTTCACAAACTGTGATGGTTTCTAATCCCAACAATGTCATTGCTTCCTGTAATATTACTGCTCCAGCCAGTATTACTTCTGACCTTCTATCGGGCATTCCCGAAATTGCCGATCGCTCTACATTGCTCATTCTTTTTAAACGGGTTACCCAGGTTTGTAAATCGTGGAGACTAAAACAATAACCGTTAAGAGTAGAAGGTACAATTCCCATTTTCTCCTTAGCATGAATGGTGGCTATGGTTTCAATCGTCCCGGAAGTTCCCACCAGCTTAGGAATCTCACCTGGTTGCAGTTTAGAAAGTATATCTTCTACAGAACGCTCTAACATTCCTTTAGCATAAGCCTGTAAGTATTGAAATTCTGTATTAACAATAGGATCGGTTGTAATTAATTCCCCAGTTAGTCGCACTGCGCCGATTTTGGTACTGGTTAAACTGCGAGGTTCTTGAGAATCACCTAAAATTAATTCCGTAGAACCTCCTCCAATATCAATGATAATATGTGGTTGTTGATTAAACTCCATCCCCGACAACACACCTAAGTAAATCCGTCGCGCTTCCTCCTGTCCAGAAATTAAGTCTACATCTAAACCTAACTCAGTCTCTATTTGATGTAAAAAAATTCTACCGTTGGGTGCTTCTCTAACTGCACTGGTAGCTACAGCAATAATACTATCAGTTTCAAAACTCTTCGCCAGTTCTTGAAAACGACCTAAACAGGCGATCGCCTTTTTCATAACTTCCGGTTTTAAATCCCCAGTTTCTAAATTGCGATCGCCCAGTCTGACAGTTTCCTTTTCCTTAGCAATTACTGTAAAAGTTGGTAAGGTTGGTTCAATACGTACTACGACTATATGCAAAGAATTAGTGCCAATATCAATAGAGGCAATAATTGGATTTGGCTTCACCGATGGAACTGGTACAACATTCCAGTTAGCAGGAACTATATTCACCATTATGAGTGTGTTCTCTCTTAATTTAGATGGACAAAAAAGCTAGGTTTCCGGATCCGCCAAGTCTTCCAAAAAGGATATTCTATAGATGTAGACTCAAAGTGCAAATCTAGTAAACATGCAAACCACACCAGAAGGCAATCAAAAACCATTATGGTTTATCATTATGCGCCTCTTACGGTGGCATAAACCAGGGGGTAGGCTAATTTTGATGATTCCCGCTTTATGGGCCCTGTTTTTGGCAGCTGATGGCAAACCACCCACAATCCTAGTAATAGTAATTATATTAGGTAGTTTAGCTACCAGTGCTGCTGGTTGTGTGGTCAATGATTTATGGGATAGGGACATTGATACCCAGGTTAACAGAACGCGCGATCGCCCTTTAGCTTCCCGAGCTCTTTCGGTGAAAGTTGGTGTAGTGGTGGGAATTGTTGCCCTGGTTTGTGCAGCTATTCTCGCCTTCTATCTTAATCCCTTGAGCTTTTGGTTATCCGTGAGCGCTTTACCAGTAATATTACTATATCCCGGCGCTAAACGAGTATTTCCCATACCCCAACTAATTCTTTCTTTGGCCTGGGGTTTTGCCGTTTTGATTAGTTGGAGTGCAGTCACAGGCAATATTTCTCTACCCACCTGGTTTTTGTGGGGGGCCACAGTCCTTTGGACTTTGGGATTTGATACCATCTATGCCATGAGCGATCGCCTGGACGATGAGCGCATTGGCGTTAAATCTAGCGCCCTATTTTTTGGTGATCAGACTCCTAACGCTGTGGGTATTTTTTTCCTCGGTACTATTATACTGTTAATGGCGGAGGCTATTTCTTTAAAATTAAATATATTTTTTTGGATCAGCTTATTGATTGCTAGTCTTGGTTGGTTTTGGCAAGTGCTACGATTAAGGGATCCTAAGCTACCTAACCGGGAATATGGAAAAATGTTCAGTCAAAATGTGGGCATAGGTTTCTTGATCCTCTTAGGGATGATTCTGGGATCTACCTAGATAACCTCAAATGTTAAGGTTGATTGCAAATCAATAAGCTAAGTAAAACAATGTGATAGGTTTTGATTATGTATTAAAATTTAGCGCCCAAGGAGAAAAAAGTGGTCATGGAATCAAAAGTATTAACAAGAACTGCTGTGGAAAATGAAAGCCAGGACATTAGTGAATACGTAGCCCATTTACAGCTACACATGACCCTACAAGCTCGCAATTTGGTTCCTACTCTAAAACAAATTCAGCAAGATAGCCGCCAGCAATTACTTCATCAAACCCAAGCCTGCTTTGAAAAAATGGCCTCTCGTCAAGCATTTTAGCCAACCATTTTTAGGAGAAAGTTGCCCAAATCCCTGGTTTGGCATAAAAAACGAACAAAAATTCCACAAAAAAGTGCTATAGTTGGTGAGCGTTCGGCAATGTTTTTCATATTGGTAGCGTGAAACCAGCTTCTTAGATCTGGATATAATCCTTTTAAATCGAAATGAACTCACTACTTCCTCCAAATCTGGAACTGATAATTCGTCCCGTACAATATAGGGATCTAGACGCTCTTGAACAGTTGAGACGTCCTAGAGAAGTCCCTACCAAGTATGGTATTTTTGGCATGCAGTGGCTAGGTCACTGGTTTGGAGTGCTGAAATTTTTAAACTGCTTCCCCAACCCATGGCAACATCGTTTCCGTCAATTTGTAGCGGAGCGCGGTCGTAAGTTGCTAGGCGCAATTCAAGTTTCCCCTTTCAATCGCACCCGCAGCACTTGGCGTGTTGACCAAGTCATGTTAGATACCTGCGCTGATAAATTGGGCATAGGCTCCCAACTACTACGCCACTGCTTTGAATCAATTTTAGAAGCTCGTACGTGGATATTAGAAGTAAACATTAATGATGTCAGTGCTTTGGCACTTTATCGTCAAAATGGATTTCAGCGTTTAGCGGAAACCACCTATTGGGAAATTAAACCAGATCTATTACAAGAATTAGCACAGGCTGAGCCGGATTTACCTAATCTCCTACCGGTTAGTAATGCGGATGCACCCCTATTGTACCAGTTAGATACGGCATCCATGCCGCCTTTGGTAAGACAGGTATTTGATCGCCACACGCATGATTTTAAAACTAGTTTATTCGATATAATTGGTAATGCTATTAAACAATGGGTAGAGGAGACAGAGGTAGTGAGTGCCTATGTATTTGAACCTCAGCGTAAGGCGGCAATTGGTTACTTTGAATTGCAATTAGACAGACAAGGAACTAGTCCTCATGTAGCTACCTTAACAGTTCATCCAGCTTACACCTGGTTATATCCAGAATTGTTATCTCAATTGGCTCGTATTACTCAAGATTTTCCCCAACAGAATCTAAAATTAGCGTCATCCGATTATCAACCCGAAAGGGAACAATACCTGGAGAATATTGGTGCCCAGCGGATTGAACACACCCTAATTATGTCTCGCTCCGTGTGGCATAAAATCCGGGAGTCTAAATTTGTCTCCTTGGAAGGTATTCAGTGGACGGAGGTGCTTCAGGGACTACAACCTGCACGTAAACCTATTCCCGGTGGTATGTCCTGGATTCCTAAATCCCCACCTGTTCCTGAAGTAACCATGGGTAAGTCAGAAATGGTCGCTCTTACAATTGAGCCATCAGAATCACCACAGGAGAATAATTAGAGTAGTGGTTGAATTCCAGTCAAAATCTTTCATATCCGCTCTGGGGTTGGATGTGGGTAGTAAACGTGTGGGCGTTGCTGGTTGCGATGGTACCGGACTAATTGCCACAGGTATAACTACAATCCAACGCAAGTCCTTTGTAGAAGATCTACAGGAAATACGGGGACTGGTAGAAAAGCGACGAGTGCAAATTTTAGTTGTTGGTATACCCTACTCCGGGGATGGTTCTATGGGAGAGCAAGCCCGTCGAATACAGAAGTTTGCTAATAGACTAGCTAAAGCTCTAGGGTTACCCCTGGAGCATGTAGATGAGCGATTAACCTCTTTTCAAGCTGAGCAAATACTCCTAGCGGAAAATCGCTCACCATCCTATAATAAAGGTTTAGTGGACCGCAAAGCAGCATCCATAATTTTACAGCAGTGGTTAGACGATAGAAGGTTAAGAACTCCGCAAAATATTGAACTATAACCTGGGTGATTTTTTCTTGTTCTAGTACCTTTAAAGGTGATATCCTCAAGACTATTACTCAATAATGATTCTGGTGCATTTGAGTATTGATAAATTTAGATTGTGTAACTATGTATTCCTCTGACTTTTCCGAAGAAAATGACCGTACTGATGCTGATTTGATTACTTTAACAGATGAAAAAGGGCGATCGCTCGATTGTTATATAGAGAATTCCTTTGAGATAGAAGGTCAAGAGTATATTTTGCTTTTACCTGTGGACTCTCCTATACAAATTTTTGCCTGGGAGGGTTATGGAGACGAAGAAGAAGCAACTTTAGTAGACGATGATCAAACAATTGATCGGATTTTCAGCACTGCTCAGGCTGTCTTATCTGAGCAGAATTTAACTTTAAAAAACACTGCTTACGCTTTGACTGTAACTGGTGAGCTACCACCAGTGGAAGAATCTGAGATCTTGACCCTAGAAGTTGAGGGTGAGGAAGAACAAGAGACGGAACCAGAGCAATTACAACTGCTGACCAATTTTTATTACGAAGACCAAGAGTACGAAATTTATACACCTATTGATCCACTCCTATTTTTTGCTAGAAAAACTCAGAGTGGTAAACCCCAGCTGCTTTCCCCAGAGGAGTTCAATCAGGTTCAGCCCCTTTTAGAAGAATATCTGTTTGATACAGTCGAATAGTCTAACTGGGGAAAACTAAAATCAGCCCATTTGAGGCTTCCCCAGTTAGGCTTTAGCATATCTAAGCTCGAGCTATATTTTCCTAGTCCACTCATTTGAGGAAGCCATGATTTGGAGTGAAATCTTACAACCAGATTTGATCTTACACGGTCCGATTTTAAATCTGACACCGGATATCATTCAACAATATGGACTCAAAGGACTCATTTTAGATGTTGATGATACTCTAGTACCTATAACTGCTAACTCTGTCTCCCCAGAATTAGAACGGTGGGTCATGGAAATAAGACAATATGCAGCATTATGGTTGGTTAGTAATAATTTAAGTCAACCCCGCATTAGCTCTATTGCTAAGTCTTTAAATTTACCTTACTACCTAGGCGCGGCCAAACCTTCACGACGTAAAATTAGAGCAGCACTACGAGAAATGAACTTGTCTGCTAATCAGGTTGCTATGGTAGGCGATCGCCTGTTTACTGATGTAGTTGCTGGTAACCGTTTGGGAATGTTTACTATCCTGGTGGAACCTATGGTTCATGAGGGTACTGTTTTGCGTGGTTATTCTATTCGCAATGTAGAAGTTTGGATCTCGGAGATTCTGGGAGCTTCTATTAGACCTAAGCACACAAAAGTTCACAAAAATTGATAAAGCGAAACAAAACTAAATCTAAAGAAATAATTAAGGAATTTTAGATCGGGAAAAAAATCGGGGAAGATAATTATCAATAACATGGGGCAAAAAAATAAAGCCCTAAATAATCATAAGTAAATATAAAATCGTGCAACGTCTTCCTTCACCATAGAGGGAAAGACGTTGTGCAACTTTTTGCTGATCACAGATGACGGAGACAATAGTAGTTAAAATAGGCACTTCTAGCCTCACTCAAGCGGAAACTGGGAAATTAGCCCTTTCCACCATTGCTACCCTCACAGAAACCCTCTGTCGTTTAAGACAGCAAGGGCACAAGGTGATTTTAGTTTCTTCGGGTGCTGTGGGTGTAGGTTGTGCCCGACTCGGACTAACAGAAAGACCTAAAGCCATGGCCTTAAAACAAGCTGTAGCTGCGGTAGGACAGGGTCGTCTCATGCGTATTTATGATGACCTATTTACCACCTTAGAACAACCCATAGCCCAAGTATTATTAACCCGGGCGGATTTAGTAGAACGTAGCCGATATTTAAATGCCTATAATACATTTCAAGAGTTATTAGGACTAGGAGTAATTCCCATAGTCAATGAAAATGACACGGTAGCAGTAGAGGAATTAAAATTTGGCGATAACGACACTCTTTCAGCTTTGGTTGCCAGTTTAGTAGAAGCAGACTGGCTATTTTTGCTAACAGATGTTGATCGGTTATATTCAGCTGATCCAAGGAAAGTACGCAATGCTCAACCGATTAGCCTAATTAGTAACACCAGAGAACTGGAGGATCTGAAGATTCAAGCAGGGGGACAGGGTTCACCATGGGGCACAGGGGGGATGATGACAAAAATATCTGCTGCTCGGATTGCTATGGTGGGGGGGGTGCGCACGGTAATTACCCAAGGACGTTTTCCCCATGACATAGAAAAAATTATCGCGGGAGAGCAAATAGGAACTCACTTTGCACCTCAACCAGAACCAACTTCCGCTAGAAAAAGGTGGATAGCTTATGGTTTAGTTCCAGTAGGAAAGTTATACTTGGATGAGGGAGCAGTTATAGCCATTTCTCGCGGTGGAAAATCCTTATTACCAGCAGGAATTAAAATGGTAGAGGGGGAATTTGACAGTCAAGACGCGGTGCAATTATGTGATCTTCAAGGTAATGAGATTGCCAGGGGATTGGTTAACTATAACAGTCAAGAGTTGGAAAAAATTCGCGGTTGTCATTCCCAGGATATTGAAGATATTTTAGGTTACGGGGGTATAGAAACCGTTGTTCATAGGGATAACCTGGTTTTGATTTGACAAGAATCACCTTGCTCGAATTAGATGTGGTGCGGCAAATATGGAATGAGGAGCAAGTTGTATATTGACGTTATATGCACCTGACCACAATCTTACCAGGTTGTCTGTTAGTTCTTCTATTTGAGAAAGATTGTCCATTCCCGGTTTTAGGGATAGTAAAATTTTCCAGTTCACTGGAATTCCCTGTACGCTGTTGTATGCTCCCGACATCACCCCTGTGAGCACACTACAATAGCAGTTGAAAATTTGAGCTTGTTTATTACTTCGCAAAAGGCTTAATTTGAAATCTTCCACACTACTCAAAAAGCAATAAAGGGAAAGGGCCATATTGTGACTGATATTTTCCTGCAAGTTAAACTCCGCCCCCATTCGTACTATTCCTGCTTGTTGCTTTAACAAGTTATTTAGTTTTAATAAGCTTTCTGGGAGAGGAGAGGTTGTATTTCCTAAAAAATCAATTGTTTCAGGAATCAGAGTAACAGTGTTTAATGTTTCTGTTAGACATTTGATTAGGACATATCCCCAAGCTAAAGCGTTATCTCTTTCTTCTGGATCCGCATTGCCAAGTTTGAGGAATTGCTGTAAATTTTCTTTGAACTTGTCTGGATCTTCATGGTAAAAAATGGCCAGGGGTAGTGCAGCTATGACAATTATTCCCGCTGTACTTGTGGTGTTTTGGTAATTCTCCCACCATTCCTCTATTTCCAATCTACCCCACTTAATCAAACTCTGACTACCTGAAACTGCAATTTCCCCCAAACTGACCGATTCCTGATTAGTTAAAGTTTCGCCTAGCAGCATCCCCAAAAAAATACCCCTAACTCGACTCCTTAGAGAATAACGCATGATATGATTAAATCTCATTCTTTCTGAGATAATGCACCAGTGCTTGTAAACCTAATATATAACTCTGAACGCCAAATCCACTAATTTGTCCAATCACCACTGGAGCTATGTAGGAATGATGACGAAAATCCTCTCGGCGATAAATATTACTTAGATGAACCTCTACCGCAGGTAAATTAACACCGGCGATCGCATCTCTAATAGCCACACTAGTATGGGTGTAGGCACCCGCATTAATTACTATGCCTTGGTGCTGTTTTGTGGCAGCATGGATATTATCTATTAGCACTCCTTCGTGATTAGACTGGAAGGGAGTAACCTTCACACCCAATCTTACAGCTTCTGCTGCGAGGAGGGAGTTTATCTCTTCTAGGCTCTGAGAACCGTAAACACCCGGTTCTCGCTGTCCTAGGAGATTAAGATTGGGTCCATGCAGCACTAAAACACTGGCATAAAAGTTAGAGCCATGTATTCCGGTCATTAACGACCTCGTGGGCGTTCGTGCACTGGAATAGGGATGAGTTCCCCCTCGGGTTCCACTTCCGGACCTAGTAGTGCTTCTACCAACTTCCGGGCTAATTCTTTAAGCTTTTCCAGTACCTTTTCTATATAGTCCATTTAACTGAACACTCCTGAGATACTTCCCCATCCCCATTTGTGATTTATGATAACAGTTGGGAAATGGAAACTTTCCTTAACATACTATGTTTTTACCTTAGTTGTCAAGATCTAGCCTTTCTTTTGGCTCCTACTGGTGGATTTTGTGGTGGTTGACTTGGTTTTGGCAGTAGTTGATTTCTTGGTTGTGCTAGTAGTTTTACTCCTGGACTTACTAGAGGTTTTAGCTTTTAACAATTCTAGAGCTTGGCTGAGAGTAACACTTTCTACTGTTTGACCTTCCGGTAGACCGACGTTGGTTTTACCGTGATTAATATAATAACCGTATTCACCGTTATAAATATTCACAGGTGCATCATCTTCCGGATGTAAACCTAATTCTCGTAGAGCAGTCTTGGATTTACTATTTCTTGAACTTCTGGCTTTTTTGGGTTCTGCGAATAATTCCAATGCGCGTTCTAGAGAAATTGTCAACACATCATCACCCACCTTTAGTGAGCGGTAATCTTTACCATCTTTCCCCTGATCATGAACTACATAAGGTCCAAACTTGCCTAAACTAGCTTGAATTTTTGCTCCCGTTTCTGGATGCTCTCCTAAGTGTCGAGGCAATGACAATAAACCCACAGCCATATCCAAAGTGAGGTTTTCTTGGGTAACACCTTTAGGAAGGGAAGCTTGTTTTGGTTTGGGATTTTCGTCGGTTTTATCTCCTAATTGGATATAGGGTCCATAGGTGCCAATTTTCAGGTAAATGGGTTCACCTGTATCTGGGTGTGTTCCCAACTGATCTGGTCCCACGGTTTTTTGTCGCAGTAGCATATCCACCTGCTCAGGGTCTAAATCCGCTGGTGTAATGTCTTTAGGAATAGACGCTGTTACTATCCCTCCTTCATTTTCTACCTCAATAAATGGACCAAACTTGCCAATGCGAACCTTGGCGTTAAGGTTTTCTAATTCTACGGTTTTGGCTTTGCTAGGGTCAATTTGATCTTCTTGTTCTTGCACTAGGGCCTGTAAACCTTTCTCCCCTAAATAGAATTTCCGCAGATAGGGTAGCCATTCAGCTTCACCAGTGGCAATTTCATCCAGAGTTTGCTCCATTTTCGAGGTAAAACTGGGATCCACAATCTCCGGGAAATGTTGTTCTAATAAACTGGTAACAGCAAAGGCAGTAAAAGTAGGAATTAGCGCATTACTTACCAGTTGAGCATAACCTTTATCAACAATGGTGCCAATAATACTGGCGTAGGTGCTGGGACGACCAATCCCTTCACTTTCTAGAGTTTTCACCAAAGTTGCTTCTGTATATCTAGCTGGAGGTTGGGTTTCATGTCCCACTGCTTCTAATTCTGTACATTGGGGATGATCACCTACTTTTAAAGGAGGTAATATCACTTCTTGATCTTCCAGTGCAGCTTCCGGGTCGTCCGATCCTTCTACATAAGCACGAAGATAGCCAGGAAAATCTATACGTTTACCAGAAGAGCGGAATCCAGCCTCTTCTACTTTTAGGTGAACAGCAATCTGGGTTTGGCGAGAGTCAGCCATTTGGGAAGCAATAGTACGCTTCCAAATTAAATCGTAAACCGCAAATTCTCGTCCACTTAAACCAGTTTCCTGGGGAGTGCGAAATGTGCTACCAGCAGGGCGAATTGCCTCATGAGCTTCTTGGGCACCTTTAGACTTGGTGGTATATTGTCTAGGCTGAGGACTGAGATATTCCTGACCATACTTCTGGGTTACACAAGCTCTAGCTGCGGCGATCGCCTGTTCTGACAGATGTACAGAATCTGTCCGCATGTAGGTGATATATCCTTGCTCATAGAGATTTTGGGCGATCCGCATTGTATCCCTAGCGGATAAACGTAGTTTTCGGTTAGACTCCTGCTGCAAAGTGGAGGTAGTAAATGGTGGAGCGGGTTTTCGGATCACGGGACGTTCTTCTATATCCGTCACGGTCCAAGTTTTGCCTTCCAAACGTTCCTGGAGTGCTAAAGCCTGCTCCTCATTTAGTAGGACCACATTACGTCCTGCAGCGATTTGTCCTGTAGCGGGATCAAAATCACTACCCGTGGCTACTTTTGTTCCTTCTAAGGTGATTAACACCGAGGTGAAAGGGCTTTTTGCTTGTAACAGACTAGCTTTTAAATCCCAATAAGTACCTTCACGAAAAGCTCGACGTTGACGTTCTTTATTTACTAGTAGGCGCACTGCTACAGATTGAACTCTACCCGCAGAAAGTCCCCAGGAAATTTTCTTCCATAGCAGAGGAGAGAGAGTATATCCCACCAGACGGTCTAAGATACGTCTAGTTTCCTGAGCGCGGACTAATTGATCATCAATAGTTCTGCAGTTGGCTAAAGCCTTTTTAATTGCTTCCTGGGTAATTTCGTGAAATACCATGCGTTTGGTAGGCACTTTAGGTTTAAGTAACTGATATAAATGCCAGCTTATACTTTCACCTTCCCGGTCTTCGTCAGTTGCTAAAATCAACTCATTGGCAGTTTTTAAAGCTTCCTTTAGTTGACTGACGACTTTCTTTTTATCTTTAAGAACAACATATACTGGTTCAAAATCTGCTTCTATATTTACCCCAAACCGAGCCCATTTTTCCCCCTTAACAGTAGCAGGGATTTCACTAGCAGACTGAGGTAAGTCACGGACATGACCCATAGAAGCTTCTACCTGGTAGTCTTTTGGCAGGTAGTTCCGAATAGTACGGGCTTTGGTTGGAGATTCAACAATAACAAGGGTTGACATGGAAATTTCAAAGAATAGCTTTGAAGCTAAACAGTCAAGTTGAGATAATTTTGGCAGTGATTTTATTTTGCCACAAACTATAGGAAACGGGTAAAGATCCCATAAACCCCATAAATATGAGTATAAACGGCAAGAGCAATCTGGGATGCCGTCTACATCTATTATTCATCTTTAACTTATAGATAGTATGCTTGGCCAATAAAGTTGGGAAATTCCCACTCCAGTTTGATTTTGCCTTTTACCCGGTTCATGCTGTCCATAATTCTATAATTTCTAGTCACCAGAGTTAAAAACATAGAGATTAATGCAAATTCGGTCATGAACTATATATAGAATTGGAGTAGTTGTCCTTAATCTCTAATCACCAAAACCTATACATACCATGGATTTTGCTAATATTGCATCCCAGTTAAACGCGGGAACGATTTTACCAGAGGGGATTGTGATCATCACCCTCTTGGGGGTTTTGATCGTGGATTTGATTTTGGGGCGCGCTTCCTATCGCTGGATTGCTTACCTAGCTGTTGCTGGGTTACTGGGAGCCATTCTTTCCCTATGGTTACAATGGGACTCCCCCCATCCTATCGGTTTTACCGGTGGGTTTAATGCTGATGACCTCAGTATTATATTTCGCGGAATCATTGCTCTGTCTGCTGCTGTCACCATCCTCATGTCAATTAGCTATGTGGAGCAAAGTGGTACGGCTTTGTCAGAATTCATCGCTATTCTATTGACTGCCACTATGGGAGGTATGTTCCTCTCTGGTGCTAGTGAATTAGTGATGATTTTCATCTCTTTGGAAACTTTGAGTATCTCTTCCTATTTGCTAACAGGTTATACTAAGCGTGACCCACGCTCTAATGAAGCTGCTCTCAAATATCTGCTTATTGGTGCCTCTACCACGGCTGTATTTTTATATGGCATGTCCCTTCTGTATGGATTATCAGGAGGCGAAACTGAATTAAATGCGATCGCCAGTGGTATTGCTACAGCTCATGGAGGTCAGTCCCTAGGTTTAGTAATTGCTCTAGTGTTCATCATTGCTGGAGTTGGGTTTAAAATATCTGCTGCACCCTTCCACCAATGGACACCAGATGTTTATGAGGGTGCCCCCACCCCGGTCATAGCTTTTTTATCCGTTGGTTCCAAAGCAGCAGGTTTGGCTTTGTCCATCCGTTTATTAACGGTAGTGTTCCCCTTAGTAGAACAAGAGTGGAGATTTGTGTTTACTGCTTTGGCCGTGCTGAGTATGATCTTGGGTAACGTTGTGGCCCTCGCTCAAACCAGCATGAAACGAATGTTGGCTTATTCCTCCATTGCTCAAGCTGGTTTTGTGATGATTGGCTTAATTGCCGGTACGGATGCGGGTTACTCCAGCATGTTATTTTACTTACTGGTTTATCTGTTCATGAATCTGTGCGGATTTACCTGTATTATTCTTTTCTCTTTGAGAACAGGTACAGATCAGATTACGGAGTACTCTGGTTTATATCAAAAAGACCCGTTACTTACCCTGGGTTTAAGTGTTTCCCTATTATCTCTGGGTGGGATTCCTCCCCTGGCTGGGTTTTTCGGGAAGATTTACCTATTTTGGGCAGGTTGGCAAGCGGGTCTATATTGGTTAGTGTTGTTAGGATTAGTCACCAGTGTAATTTCCATTTATTACTACATTCGGGTAGTGAAAATGATGGTGGTGAAAGAACCTCAAGAAATGTCTGATGTGGTCAAGAATTATCCGACCGTGCGGTGGGATCTACCAGGATTTAGACCTTTACAAGTGGGATTGATAGTCACCCTAATTGCTACAACTATCTCTGGTATTTTGTCTAATCCCTTATTTACCTTAGTCAACACTTCTGTTGCTCACACACCAATTTTACAAGCTGGAAAATTGGCTAGCAGTCAAACCAGTTTAGTTGTGGATAAAAAGTCCCAACAACTATAACCTTTATGGGTAATGGATAGTCCCATTACCCAGTTCTCCATTACAATGGTCTAGTCAGCAATTTTTGGACTTGACATGAATTTTCGCTGTCCTTCAATTTTTCTTTTTGGCTTGACCACTAGTTTGGCATTAATACCCTCAAACCTAAACCTGCCAAGTGTCAGTGCTGTAGAAAATTGTTCAACTTCTGCTTTATCTCGCATTAAAAAACATCAAGTTAGTCCAGGTGAAAACTTGGTTACTATAGCGGAGAGATATAAGCTAATGCCAGCTACTATCTTACAGATGAATCCGTTAATCAGTAATGGTCAGGTCACACCAGGAACTCAATTACAAATTCCCCCTTTTGATGGCATGGTGGTGCAGGTATCAAATGGTCAGGGTTGGCAACAAATAGCTAAAAAGTATAGGGTTCGCCCAGATACACTATTTGAACTGAACGGTTGTCAACAAAATCCTACGGTGGTATTTGTTCCCTCTTCATCCAAGGTCAAACCCGCATCCAGGTCTGCTGGGTCTGTCACCACTATGGGATCGCCCATATCTAATTCTACAGGTGTGTCTTTTTCCTATGGTTGGCAAATTCATCCTATTACTAATCAAGTTTTTTTCCACAGTGGGATTGATTTATTAGCGGAAGTGGGCACTCCTGTCCGCGCTACTGCTAGTGGTGTAGTGGTCTTTGCTAAGGAGCAAGGTAGCTATGGTAACTTAGTTATTATTAACCATCAAGGTGGAATGCAAACCCGTTATGCCCAGTTAGAATCTATTAAAGTAAAGTTGGGTGAACAAGTTAAGATTAATCAAGTGTTGGGAACTGTAGGCGCTACGGGAGAACCCAGTTCCAGGGAACCACATTTACACTTTGAAGTTCGTGCTAGTGAGGATTTGGGATGGACTGCCAAGAACCCCGTAGATTACTTGAAGTGACAAAAAGCAAATTCTTCTAATATTAAACAAACCATCAGGTTTTATGTATGGTAGTTCCTAATTGTGATCTACCATTTCTCTTTTAAACCTAGACTTAAATTTTTAATTAATGTTTCCTAGTTTTCAATTGCCATATTAGATTATGTGATAGAGTCAAGTCAGACTAAGAAAAAACCTAAGGCAATTTTTTATGGGAGGTCAGGAAGTGGCTATTGCTACCATTAATCCTACCACTGGGGAAACTCTCAAGGTCTTTTTACCTCTGAAAGATGAGGAAATTGAAGCTAAACTGCATTTAGCAAGTCAGACTTTTCAACATTACCGTCATACAAACTTTGTAGAGCGATCGCACTGGTTATTGGAAACTGCCAATATTCTGGAAAGAGAAAAAACCGATCTGGGGAAATTAATCACCTTAGAAATGGGTAAAACTCTAAAATCTGCGATCGCTGAGGTGGAAAAATGTGCTTTAGTCTGTCGCTACTATGCCGAACATGGACCCAACTTCTTGGCCGACGTGAGTATTAGCACCGATGCCAGTCGCAGTCTGGTAAAATATCAACCATTGGGGGTTATTCTAGCCGTAATGCCCTGGAATTTTCCCTTTTGGCAAGTTTTTCGGTTTGCCGCACCTGCGCTGATGGCGGGGAATGTGGGATTACTTAAACACGCATCTAATGTCCCCCAATGCGCCCTATCTATAGAAGAGATTATTAATCGTGCTGGGTTTCCTCAAGGAGCATTTCAAACTTTATTAATTCCAGCCACACAAGTAGCAGATTTAATGGCAGATAATCGCATTAAGGCTGCCACCCTAACGGGAAGTGAACCAGCGGGTGTATCCTTAGCAGTTGCATCTGGTAAACATATTAAAAAAACTGTTTTAGAATTAGGAGGAAGCGATCCATTCATAGTTTTAGAAAGTGCGGATTTAGAATTAGCTGTTAGTACCGCAGTCACAGCAAGACTGATCAATAATGGTCAGTCATGTATAGCGGCGAAACGGTTAATTGTAGCTGAAGCTATAGCTGATAGGTTTGAGGAAATGCTATTGGCAAAATTTGCAACTTTGAAAATTGGAGATCCTTTAGCAGATGACACAGATATTGGACCATTAGCAACTAGCAAAATTTTGGCAGACCTGGATAATCAAGTGCAAATAGCCATAGCCAGTGGAGGTAAAATTCTTATAGGTGGTTATCCCATAAAAGAGGGTCATGGTAACTTTTATCCACCCACTATTATTGTAGATATTCCCCTAGATCATCCCATTGCTCAAGAAGAATTTTTTGGTCCAGTAGCCTTATTATTTCGAGTTCCAGATCTAGACGCAGCCATTAAACTGGCTAATAACACACCATTCGGATTAGGTGCAAGTGCTTGGACAAATAATCTCCAAGAACAGGAGCGGCTAATTACAGAAATCGAAGCAGGAGCTGTATTTATTAATGGCATGGTTAAATCAGACCCCCGATTGCCATTTGGAGGAATTAAACGTTCTGGATATGGTCGAGAATTAAGTATTCAAGGTATGCACGAATTTGTGAATATTAAGACTGTTTGGGTTAAGTAGTTAATGGTTGGTAGTGATATAATTCAAGGAAAATCAATGAATACAGCAGAACTATTAGTAAAGTGTTTAGAAAATGAAGGTGTAGAGTATGTTTTTGGCTTACCTGGTGAAGAAAATCTTCATGTTTTAGAAGCTATCAAAAACTCCTCTATTCAATTTATTACCACCCGTCATGAACAAGGCGCAGCATTCATGGCAGACGTTTATGGAAGATTAACCGGTAAAGCAGGGGTTTGTCTTTCTACCCTAGGACCTGGAGCTACCAATCTCATGACCGGTGTGGCGGACGCTAACCTGGATGGCGCACCATTAGTGGCAATTACCGGACAGGTGGGAACAGATAGAATGCACATTGAGTCTCACCAATATTTAGATTTAGTGGCTATGTTTGCTCCAGTTACTAAGTGGAATAAACAGATAGTTAGACCCAGTATCACACCAGAAATAGTCAGAAAAGCCTTCAAGCGATCGCAAACAGAAAAACCCGGAGCAGTTCACATCGATTTACCGGAAAATATTGCGGCCATGCCAGCGGAAGGTAAACCCTTACAAAAGGATAATCTAGAGAAAACCTACGCAGCTTTTGCCAGTATTCGTGTAGCAGCAGCGGTGATTTCCCAGGCAATTAACCCTATAATTTTAGTAGGGAATGGGGCAATTCGCGCCCGAGCTAGTGATGCTGTGACCCAATTTGCCACCCAAATGAATATTCCCGTGGTTAATACTTTTATGGGTAAAGGTGTCATCCCCTACACCCATCCTTTAGCCCTATGGTCTGTAGGACTCCAACAAAGAGACTTTATTGCCTGCGGTTTTGATCACGCCGATTTGGTCATAGCCATTGGTTATGATTTAATTGAATTCTCTCCCAAAAAATGGAATATGGAATGCAATATTCCCATTGTTCACATTGCAGCTGATGCAGCGGAAATTGATAGTAGTTATATTCCCCAGGTAGAAGTAATAGGTGATATTTCTGATTCCCTAAATGAGATTTTAAAAATTGCTGACAGACATGGTAAACCGGAACCTTACGCTATTAGTTTAAGGGGCAATATTCGAGCTGATTATGAACAGTATGCTCAGGATGATGGTTTCCCTATTAAACCACAAAAATTAATTTATGATCTACGTCAGGTCATGGGACCAGAGGACATTGTTATTTCTGATGTAGGGGCTCACAAAATGTGGATGGCTAGACATTACCATTGTCATAGTCCCAATACTTGTATTATATCCAATGGTTTTGCGGCCATGGGAATTGCCATCCCCGGCGCTTTAGCGGCTAAGCTGGTATATCCCAACCGCAAAATTGTGGCTGTAACCGGCGATGGCGGTTTTATGATGAATTGTCAAGAGTTGGAAACAGCATTGCGAGTTGGCACACCGTTTGTCACACTAATTTTTAATGATGGTGGCTATGGACTAATCGAATGGAAACAGGAAAATCAATTTGGTAAGGGTAAAGCAGCTTTTGTGCATTTTGGCAATCCCGACTTTGTCAAACTAGCAGAAAGCATGGGATTAAAGGGTTACCGTGTTGATTCAGCCACTGATTTGATTCCCGTCCTGAAAGAGGCCTTAGTGCAAGATGTTCCTAGCGTGATAGATTGTAGGGTGGACTATAGGGAAAATCGTAGGTTCACCCAAAAAGCCAATGATTTACACTGTGACCTTTAAACCGAATCTTAACACAAATAGGGGAGAAAACAATGGCGTGGCAAAAAATTCTGGCAACAAGTGACCTGCTACCAGGAGGTCGAGAAGTGGTAAAGGTAGGAAAAAGAAATATACTGGTGTTAAACCATGATAACCAGTATTATGCCGTAGAAAATAGCTGCCCCCACCTTAAAGTGCCAATGAAATCCGCAAAAATTGAAAGTGGTACAATTGTTTGTTCATTTCACCGTAGTGCTTTTGACCTAGCTACTGGAGAGGTCAAAACCTGGTGTCCTTGGCCTCCCGCAGTTGGGAAGTTAATGGGAATGGTCTCTCAACAGAGAAGTTTACCCGTGTTTCCCTTGCGTGTGGAAAATGATCATGTTTTGATTGACATACCAGAATAGTGGGTAATGGGGAATCCTTTCAAGCTCGGGTTCCCCCTCTGTTTTTAACTCCATGAATAACCTTGTGAATCTACATTTTACAAAAAACTTAAACCTAATATGGCTCGTTATACCTCTTCCTTTCTCATAGCTGTCAAAACTGAATATTTACACTCGCTAATAATCCAACTATTGCAGGATTGCGGATTCTCGGTTCAATTTTACTCCCATGATTATATTATGGCCAGTGAGATCCCTGGTAAGGTGGCATTTTCTAAGTTAGTATCCATAGAAGTGTTAGTTGATAAATCCAAAGCAGAAAATGAAACATGGATAAATCTTGTGGTGAAGAGTGAAGAACTGCCATTAAAGTTGGATAATCATTGCCGACAAGTCTTTGACCAGGTTCGTCAAGAAGTTGAACATAACCGTAAATGGCAACTAATTGAAAGTGTAGTAAATTGCTGATTTTAGATCCCAGTTGTTTAATTGTAAACTATGGCCCAACTGCAACGTCTCACCATTCAAGCATCCCAACTACAACAAAACCAAGTTCTCTTAACCCCTCAACAAAAACATTACTTGTTACGAGTATTAAGACTACAAGATGGGGATGAATTTATTTCTATGGATGGCATGGGTAAATGGTGGTTGACCAGATTAACAGCAGATACGGCACAGATTTTACAACCCCTGACACCAAAAACAGAGTTACCCCTATCTATAACCCTCATGCTGGCCTTACCCAAAGGCAATGCTTTTGATGACGTGGTTCGCTACTCCACAGAACTGGGCGTATCCTCTATTTTACCTGTTTTGAGCGATCGCACTTTATTAAATCCCAGTCCTCAAAGACTAGAACGGTGGCGACGTATAGCTGCTGAAGCTGCGGAGCAGTCAGAACGCGCTTTTGTTCCCACCATATTGGAACCCGTGGTTTTTAATGCTGCTCTAAGTGAATATATTAACTCTCAATGTTATATATGCCAAGCCAGGGGTAGCTATCCCCATTTAATCAATATAATTAATCTTCCGCTTAAAAGTATTAAAGAAATTGTAGTTGCCATAGGTCCAGAGGGTGGATGGACAGAAACAGAAATTGCCACTGCCATCCTAGCCAAGTTTCAGCCAGTATCCCTAGGCGATCGCATTTTGCGTGCAGCAACTGCCCCCATAGTTGCTTTATCTTTGATTGCTGCTGCTTGTGAACGCGTCAGTCTCCACCCCCAGGTCCTTGACTAGCGATTGCCAAAACCAATCAAATCAGGAGAGGATGCTTCCTTCACAAATCCGGGATAGGCTTCCATACCGTGTTCACCCACATCCAGACCTTCCAGTTCCTCTGATTCTTTAACTCGAATACCCATAGTATACTTGAGGGCGAGGAAGAAAATGCCAGATATGAGAATTGTAAACAAACCCACTGCCAACACACCTACAAATTGAGTCCAAAGTTGTCCAATACCACCACCAAAGAATAGCCCTGTGGGACCACCCTGATAGTAAACGTTCCCCTCAGCAAATAATCCCACTGCTAAGGTACCCCACACACCACAACCCAGGTGTACGGAAATTGCTCCCACTGGGTCATCAATTTTTAGCTTGTCAAAAAAGGGCACCGCTCTCACCACAAGAATACCAGCAATAGCACCCACAATAGCTGATGAGGGAACACTAATATAGGCGCAAGAAGCAGTAACTCCCACCAATCCAGCTAGAATGCCATTAATAATCATAGATAAGTCAGGCTTACCTAGAAATGCCCAAGCTGCAATAGTTGCTGCTATACCACCAAAGGCGCCAGCTGTATTGGTAGTTAAGGCGATGTGGGCAATAGCGGTTCCATCTGATACACTCATAGTAGAGCCAGGGTTGAAACCAAACCAACCTAGCCAGAGTATCAAACAACCAAGGGTAGCAATACTCATATTATGACCGGGCATAGCATTAGCAGACCCATCCGGATTGTAGCGACCAATTCTGGGCCCTAACAAGAAGGCTCCCACTAGAGCGGCCCAACCTCCAACGGAGTGAACCACAGCACAGCCAGCAAAGTCCCAGAAACCCAGTTTGTATAGCCATCCTCCGCCCCAGATCCAGTGACCTGTAATGGGATAGGCCAAGCCAACCAAGAGTAAACTAAAGATGAGAAAGCTGAGAAATTTGATTCTTTCTGCTACTGCTCCGGATACGATTGTGGCCGCTGTACCTGCAAACACTAGTTGGAAGAAGAACTTGGCCCCTAAGGGAACACCAGTCCAGTTAAGGGAACTGAAAATTCCTTTATATGCATCCCCCATGGCCGGGCTATTATCAGCTCCCTGTAAAAATAAACCACCAAAACCTATGAAGGGGTTACCATCACTGAACATCAGGCCAAATCCAATGGCCCAGAAAGCTACTGTAGAAAGGGCAAATACAATTAGGTTTTTTGCCAGTACATTAACGGCGTTTTTCTGACGACATAACCCCGTTTCTAACATACCAAAACCAGCATTCATAAAAAATACTAGCATCCCGGCAAACATCACCCACATGGTGTCAATGCCAACTTTGAGATCAGCGGACTGTTTAGCAATGTCTTCTAGCTTAGGTGGGTCAGCTGCAACAGCTGCATAGCCCCAGCTAATTACAATTAGCATAGCGACAGTTATACAAGCACGCCCAATAGGAGCCAGGTTTCCTGCTGATAGCCATGGAAAACTCAGTCGAAGGGCAGAGCCCCGCTTACGCCGGAGGCGTTTTGATCTTATTCTTGTCATGCTCATCAGTGTAAGTGAGTAATTTAGCTAATGTTTTTTGAAGGACAAAGCCGTAACTAGGGGAATCCTTAGCATTTTTTTAATCCACTGTAAATTATCAAACTGTTATCTATAGTTCAGTTCTGTATGTTCAATCACAATTCGCCAATTTTTCTGTTTCTAGGAGGTTTTGAAAATTAACAATTCCGAGATATATATAGGAGATATATAATAGTACGTGATTGGGTAATAAATGACTAACTTACAAGAACGCGGACATCTTTTAACAGAACAGATAAATCCTCATAGTTTAAATCTAGACCAAATTAATGCTCTGGAACTGGTAGAGTTATTCAACAACGAAGATCAAAAAGCTTTATCTGCCATAGCTGGTGCTAAGATGGAGTTGGCAGCAGCTATTGAACAAATAGCCCCAAGGCTACATCAAGGGGGACGTTTGTTTTATATTGGTGCGGGTACAAGTGGGAGATTAGGGGTATTAGATGCGGCCGAGTGTCCACCCACTTTCTGTACATCTCCGGATTTAGTACAGGGGATTATTGCTGGTGGTGCGGGTGCTTTGTTACGCAGTTCCGAAGGTTTGGAAGATTTGGCAGAGGATGGGGAAAATGCTATCATTCAACATGAGGTAAATTGCCTCGATGTGGTGGTAGGTATCACTGCTGGAGGAACTACCCCCTATGTTCATGGTGCATTACATGGCGCACGTCAACGGGGTGCTTTAACAATTTTTATTGCCTGTGTTCCTGTACAACAGGTTCCGGTTGAAGCAGATGTGGATATTCGCCTATTAACTGGACCAGAAATTTTGGCTGGTTCAACCCGCTTAAAAGCTGGTACGGCTACCAAGTTGGCTTTGAATATACTTTCTACCGGTGTGATGGTCAAATTGGGCAAGGTCTATGGTAATCGCATGGTAGATGTCGCTGTTACTAATCAAAAACTACATGACCGCGCTTTAAGGATATTAGGAGATTTGACTGACCTAAATAGGGAAGCAGCTGAGACTTTACTAGAAAGAAGTGGTAAGTGGGTAAAACTGGCTTTGCTGATGCACTGGAAAGATTTGGATAGGGAGGAGGCTCAACAGCTACTAGCAGCACATAAAGGTAATTTACGTGCTGCTGTGAACAGTTTTTAAAATTCCAGTTTTCTGATATATCTGATATGATAGTGGGTTAGACTCCTTTTAAGTAGTAAATATAGCATTGAGTGTATGAGCAAGGGAACTCTATTTGACAAAGTTTGGGAAATTCACACCGTGGGCACACTTCCATCAGGACTCACCCAACTGTTTATCGGACTCCATCTTATCCATGAGGTTACCAGTCCCCAAGCCTTTGCTATGCTCAAGGAAAGGGGTCTCAAGGTATTGTTCCCACACCGAACTGTGGCTACGGTAGATCATATTGTCCCTACGGATAACCAAGTACGTCCTTTTGTGGACAATATGGCAGAAGAAATGATCCGGGCCTTGGAAAAAAATTGTCAAGAAAATGACATCACTTTTTATAATATCGGTTCGGGAAATCAGGGTATAGTCCATGTGATTGCACCAGAATTAGGATTGACACAACCAGGTATGACTATTGCCTGTGGAGATAGTCATACATCTAGTCATGGTGCCTTTGGAGCGATCGCTTTTGGAATTGGCACAAGTCAGGTGCGTGATGTTTTGGCTTCTCAAACTTTAGCGTTATCAAAACTCAAGGTGCGAAAAATCGAGGTGAATGGGAATCTTCTCCCAGGAGTTTATGCCAAGGATGTGATATTACATATTATTCGCACCCTGGGAGTAAAAGGTGGTGTGGGCTACGCCTACGAATATGCGGGAACCACTTTTGCCCAAATGAATATGGAAGAAAGAATGACCGTTTGTAATATGGCTATTGAGGGCGGTGCCAGGTGTGGATATGTAAATCCCGATGAAATTACTTATGAGTATTTAAAAAATAGAGACTTTGCTCCCCAAGGAGCAACCTGGGAAGAAGCCCTGGAGTGGTGGCAATCTCTACGGAGTGATGTGGATGCGGAATATGATGATGTAGTAGTATTTAATGCGGAAGATATTCCACCCACAGTCACCTGGGGAATTACACCTGGTCAGGGAATTGGGGTAGATGAAAAAGTACCCGCCGCCCAAGACCTACCAGAAGAAGATAGGTTTGTAGCGGAGGAAGCCTACCGTTATATGGATCTTTACCCTGGTCAACCCATTCAAGGAACAAAAATAGACGTTTGTTTTATTGGTAGTTGCACTAATGGACGCATCAGCGATTTGAGGGAAGCAGCTAAAATTGCCCAAGGTCGTCAAGTTGCACCGGGTATGAAGGCCTTCGTGGTTCCTGGATCGGAAAGGGTGAAAAAACAAGCTGAAGCTGAGGGTCTAGATCAAATCTTTATTCAAGCAGGTTTTGAATGGCGCGAACCAGGATGTTCCATGTGTTTGGCTATGAACCCTGACAAATTACAAGGAAGACAAATTAGCGCCTCCTCCTCTAATCGTAACTTTAAGGGTAGACAGGGTTCCGCTTCTGGTCGCACCCTGCTCATGAGTCCTGCTATGGTAGCAACGGCTGCTATTAAGGGTGAAGTTGCTGATGTGCGCGAACTTTTAACAGAAATGTAATTAAAGTTAATTAATGATCATAAACATGCTAAATCAAATTAACAAAATCAGCGATCGCGCCCTACCTTTAGTGGGAGACGATATTGACACAGATAGGATTATACCTGCCCGCTACCTAAAAGCCATCACCTTTGACGGTTTAGGGGAGGGAGCATTCATAGATGATCGAAAAGCCTTAAATGGTCAACATCCCTTTGATCTTCCCCAATATCAAGGGGCGAAAGTATTAATAGTCAACCGTAATTTTGGCTGTGGTTCATCCAGGGAACACGCCCCCCAAGCATTGGCTAAATGGGGTATTAGGGGGATTATTGGTGAAAGCTTTGCTGAAATCTTTTTTGGTAACTGTGTAGCTATGGGTATACCCTGCGTCACTGCTGAATCTGCCATAGTTAGACAACTACAAGAACTAGTTACTGCTGATCCTCAGGCATTGCTTACCATAGATGTGGAAAATTTGCAAGTACAAATTCACGATTTAACCCTACCCGTATTCATGGGTCAGGGAACAAAAACTGCCTTTGTGTCGGGAACCTGGGATGCTTGTGGACAGTTAGTAGCTAATGCGGTCCAGGTAACAGCGGTGGCAAGTCAGTTACCCTATATTGCCTGGGGATTTGCTAACTGAGTGCTATTAAGATTTCATTCAGATTCTTGACCATAGAACAAAAAGTTCTAAACTGAAAGGAAATAACCCTATTTGCTTTCAAGTGATCATTTAAAGGGAACATATCATGGTTCAACGCGGTTCTAAAGTTCGTGTCCTTCGTCCCGAGTCCTACTGGTTTCAAGAAGTAGGTACTGTTGCTTCCGTAGATAAAAGTGGCATTAAATATCCTGTGATTGTGCGTTTTCCTAATGTCAATTACAGTGGTGTGAATACCAATAATTTCGCTCTGAGTGAGTTATTGGAAGTACAACCACCCAGTAAATAAGACCACTGGCTGTAGGTATAAGCACTACTCATCAAACTTTATTCAGCTCCAGGTGTATTGACCACGCCTCCAGGAATTTATTGATTATTCTCTTGGTAATCCTCTAAATAAGTAATTAAGCAGTGCTAAACTTACTTGTTTGGGGGAAGGTCAAATTTGTTAATCTCAAGGAACTGAATTATTTGAGCTTACAAAAAGCACCCACCCACTTATGCCTGAATTGCCGGAAGTTGAAACAGTCCGCAGGGGTTTAAATCAATTAACTCTCCATCAACCGATTACTAGTGGAGAAGTTTTGCTTGCAAGGACTGTCGCTTATCCCTTTGCTGCTGACCAGTTTATTGGAGATCTTAAAGGTAGCACCATTGAATCCTGGATCCGTTGCGGGAAATATCTACTGGCCGAGCTTTCTTCTTCTGCTTGGTTGGGTGTACATTTGCGCATGACTGGACAATTGTTATGGTTAAATCGAGAGGAACCATTACATAAACACACCAGGGTAAGATTGTTTTTTGGTAAGGAGCAAGAACTACGGTTTGTAGACCAACGTACTTTTGGTAAAATGTGGTATATTCCAAGTGGGGTAGTGAGGGAGAAAATCATAACAGGTTTAGGCAACCTGGCAATTGACCCCTTTGCTGTAGAGTTCACACCTGAATATTTGGCTACTAAACTGGCAAAGGTTCGTCGTCCCATTAAAACCGCCCTATTGGATCAGTCTATAGTAGCAGGTTTAGGAAATATTTATGCTGATGAAGCCTTATTTAAAAGTGGTATTTTACCAACTACTATCTGCACAAACATAGATGAAAACCAGATAAGGAGTTTAAGAATGGCCATAATTGAGGTTCTATCAGCTAGTATAGCTGCTGGTGGCACCACTTTTAGTAACTTTTTGAATGTCAAAGGTGTAAATGGCAATTATGGTGGTGAAGCTTGGGTATACAACCGAGCGGGAGATCCCTGCAAGGTTTGTGGTAGCATGATCCAAAGGACTAAACTGAGTGGGCGTTCTAGTCACTTTTGTCCTCAGTGTCAAAGTTAGATAGATTAGTGTATTATGGTTTGTTATTAAGTTTTTCATAATTACCGCAATTGCATTAATATAACTAATATAACTGGAGTAGTATAAAAAATGTGTGGAATCGTTGGTTATATAGGCACTCAAACAGCAACGGAAATCCTACTATCTGGACTGGAAAAACTAGAGTATAGAGGCTATGATTCAGCTGGAATTGCCACAGTTGGGGAAGGTAGTATTAATTGCGTGCGAGCCAAGGGTAAACTAGTAAATTTACGCTCCAAGCTAGAACAAATAGAAAACCCAGCTCAACTAGGTATAGGTCATACCCGCTGGGCAACCCATGGTAAACCTGAAGAATATAATGCCCACCCCCATCAAGATACTGCTCTACGCATTGCCGTGGTGCAAAATGGTATTATAGAAAACTACCGCGAACTGCGAGAATATTTAAAGACTTTAGGTCATGAATTTCGTTCGGACACGGATACGGAGGTAATTCCCCATCTGTTTGCGGAATGTTTAAAGCATGTTTTATCTCCTAATAACTCTAATCATAACTCCAGTTCAGCATTTTTAGATGCAGTGTTAGCAGCAGTGGGTAAATTAGAGGGAGCTTTTGCGATCGCTGCTATTTGTGCGGATTTTCCCGATGAGTTGATAGTGATTCGTCAACAGGCGCCTTTAGTTATAGGTTTTGGACAAGGGGAGTTTTTCTGTGCTTCCGACACCCCAGCAATAGTTCCCTATACCCGTGCGGTATTGACTCTAGAGAATGGAGAAATTGCTCGGTTAACTCCTTTAGGGGTTGAGGTTTATAATTTTGCCGGAAATAGATTAAAGAAACACCCTCGTACCCTGGATTGGAATCCAATCATGGTGGAGAAACAGGGTTTCAAGCATTTTATGCTCAAAGAAATATATGAGCAACCAGGGGTAGTCAGAACTTGCTTAGAGACCTATTTTCCTAATCACTCCCACACACCGGTAAACTTAGGACTACCAGAAGAATTGTACACGGATCTGGCACAAATTCAAATAGTCGCTTGTGGAACAAGTTGGCACGCAGCATTGGTTGGCAAATACCTATTAGAGCAGTTGGCAGAAATTCCTACTCAAGTGCAATATGCTTCAGAATTTCGGTATGCACCATCACCATTAATGGCTAATACCCTAACCATTGGTGTTACCCAATCGGGAGAAACTGCTGATACCCTAGCAGCTTTGGCGATGGAAAGGGAACGGAGACTGGGTAAATCAGGGGGATATGAAGCTCGACTATTGGGGATTACCAACCGTCCAGAAAGCAGCTTGGGACAAATGGTGGGTAGTTTGATTAATACCCATGGAGGGATTGAAATTGGTGTAGCAGCGACTAAGACGTTTATTGCCCAGTTAATGGCTTTTTATGGTTTGGCCTTGGATTTGGCTTATCGTCGTCAGACTATTGGTTTACAAAGGATACAGGATATTATTACCGGTTTACGTCAATTACCTATAGAAATTGAAACCATTTTAGAAACCCAGGAAAAATATATTGAACAACTGGTGCATGATTTTTCGGAAACCCGGGATTTTATTTTCCTGGGACGAGGTATTAATTTTCCTATTGCTTTGGAAGGAGCTTTAAAGTTAAAAGAGATTAGCTATATCCATGCTGAAGGATATCCCGCAGGAGAAATGAAACATGGACCAATTGCTCTGTTGGATGCTAAAGTTCCCGTAGTGGCGATCGCCATGGGTGGTAGTGTATATGAAAAGGTGATTTCCAATGCGCAAGAAGCAAAAGCAAGGGATTCCCGACTCATAGGGATAACCTCTGTCAATGATGGAGAAGCAGCAGAAATATTTAATGATTTAATACCTGTTGCTAATGTGGAGGAGATTTTATCACCTATCTTGACGGTCATTCCCCTGCAATTGTTAGCCTATCACATTGCAGCGCGTAGGGGTTTAGATGTAGACCAACCTAGGAATTTGGCTAAATCTGTGACGGTAGAGTAACTCCTTATATTCTCATCTTCTCCTATTTCATGCTGAAGGTAATAGACACCACAGCTGTGATGTCTTTGTCAATGGAGGATGTATCATAAATTCCCGAATCACTCACATCCGTAGAGTTACGGGCAGTAATTTGAAATACTCCTGTCTGCGCACTCCTCACGGAACCTACCTGACCACCAGCACTGTCAGCAATGGCTTTGGCCCTAGCCTGGGCATCTTTGGTAGCTTCGGCTACCATTTCTACTCGTAATTTACTTAATTGTGTATAGAGGTATTCTGGTGGTTGTACGGTGAGATTAATTCCCTCGTTAATTAACTCTGTAGACTTTTGAGATAATTGACTGTATTTGTCCACATCCTGAGAGCGGATTTGTAGGTTTTGAGTTAACTTATGGGCTAGGATCCGACCTGTTTCTCTACCATTTTCAGCAATTTCCGGAATTATCATCGTTTCCACAGGACTGCTGGTAATTGCTGCATCGGGAACACCGTTTTCTTTGAGATATGCTTGGACTCTTACAGTTTGATTTTTGAGATCTTTAAATGCTTCCTCTATGGTTGGTTTTTGACTAACTAGGGCTAATCTTAAAACAATATAATCAGAGCGAATTGGGCGCTTGGCTGAACCAGTCACAATTAACACATCGTTAGCTTTTTTAAAATCTAGAATTGCTCTAGAACCAATCCAAGTGCTGATGACCAAAGATAAAGAAATTAGGCCGAGCCCAGCTAGCAGCTGAGGAAAACTTTTGGCAGTGGTAGTTTCTGACTGTGTCACCGGTTTTCACTCTACTTTAACTATTGATGACTATTGAAAAAAAACCATTAAAAAACAATTTATCATTCAGCTATACAACAGGCGATCGCGGATAGATGTTAAATGTTCTTGGGAGTTAACTGGACATCTAGGTGCTGGTAAATC
The DNA here is from genome assembly GCF_001432185.1 of Cylindrospermopsis sp. CR12. Taxonomy (NCBI): domain Bacteria; kingdom Bacillati; phylum Cyanobacteriota; class Cyanophyceae; order Nostocales; family Aphanizomenonaceae; genus Cylindrospermopsis; species Cylindrospermopsis sp. CR12. The sequence goes on from NZ_LMVE01000106.1 coordinate 46,589, forward strand.
ACTATTAGGCCAGGTGAGCATGTAGTAACAGGGACAGGAGTTTGATGGCAGTCCTATGGTCTTAATGGGGACTGGCATTGCACAGCGTCCACAGGGTAAGATTTCCCAGCTAGGTGTTAACAATTGGGCTATGGTTTCTTGGGTTCCCTCTAAATAACAATCGCGGGTTTCTAAGGATAGAATTTCTTGCCAACAGTTTTCAAACTCTTGACTATAGCGATCGCCTTTTAAAACGGTACTTGGTAAGAAGCTGTGATGGTTTTGACCAACTATAACCTTTTTACCTAATTGAAACCAGTGGGCCAGGTATTTTTTGACTTCTTGTTTGTTTGCCATAATCCCTATTTTAATCACTAATTCCGTAATTGAACTTGTCAATGTTGAATTCCTTCTTAAGATTTCACCTGTGGTAGAGCAACACCCAAAATACTCAAATTCAAAACATAACCTCCAGTCACCAGGTAGACCGTGTGAGAAATTCTCCCCAACTGACGTACCAACCCACCCAACCGATCCCGAAATTTACGCCCTGTGGGGTAAGCTGGGACCACACCCCAACCGGTTTCTTCTGCTACAAATAGCAAATCCCCATCTACCAAAGGTAGGTCTGCCAAAAATTCCTCCAGAGTTTTTTCCCAACTGAGATCATCCTGCTCTAAACAATTGGCCACCCAGGTACCCAGAGAATCAATTAAAATACAGGTGTCAGCTGTTTGATTCTTCAAACTCCCTGTCAGTTCCCTGGAAACACACATAGTTACCCAAGTTTTTGGACGACGTTGCTGATGTTTTTCAATGCGTTGTTGCCATTCCAGATCATGGGGATTCTCATTAGCAGTGGCTATATAAACTACCTTTTTCCCTGACTCGATGGCTAAATTTTCTGCCCATTCGCTTTTTCCTGAACGTGCTGGACCAGTAACTAGGATAATTTTTCCCATATTTGCCATTATATATTTGATTGCATGTTGTTACAAAGAAAACCCAACCCATGTCTATTGTAAATTGATAAACAATAGGAAAAAATTATATTTGGTGGCAAGCAAGATAAGTTTTTTTATGGTTGAAGGGTTGGAAATGTGGTATTATGGTACAGGTGTCGAGTTATTTACAAGAAGGATGACTATAGCTATGTTGCTTAGACATCGTCCCTCCTTTCCTCCCGAAGCTAAATCGGCGGTATCCAGGAGAGAAGAAAGATGAAACCAGGCTTGAAACGGATTGAGGCAACTTTACATGATTTAGGGATCCGTAATCCTGAGTCACTATCAGCAAAATCCCCAGCTAAAAAACGACCTTTCTCCTTTAGGGTTAGCTTGGGTAGCGATACTACCCAGTTAAACAACACCGGTCAAGAAACTGTTGATATAAACAGCAATAAAAAAATCAACTCCCAACTTCAAGAGCACATATCATCTTCAGTCCCAACCTTCCCTACCCAAGATATTGACAGCAAAACTCCGGACTTACCTAAATTCAAAACCCCTAGTTTTAGTAATCATAGACACAGTGCCAATCCTGGGTTTACAATCGGTCTTTTGCAAGAGATACAACAAACCGTGGTAGCTTGGCAGGGTGAGTTAGAAATAATTCTCCAGCAAATTCAAGATATTTACTTAGAAGGTCAGGTGATTAATGGTTGGCTAGAATCCAATACCCAACCAATGGAAGGAACTGCAACCCTGCGTCATGGGGAAATTGAAGCTATTTTGGACTATGTACAGAAGATTTCTCAGTCAGAAGTGACAGTCAACCAATCATCTCGCACAGACTATCGTCTTTGTGGTGTGGATGCTAATGGTCAACTTTGGTCACGTCCTTGTTCTGTAGAAGAAGTTCCTAGTATTAGCATAGCTATAGCACGCTACCAAAAGTTACGCCATCTCCTGGGACGTAAACTCTATTTAGAGAGTCGTTTGACTAAGTTATCTGAAACATTGGTTGATTTGCAGGGTGGTTTAAAATAGATATAGAATCTCCACCGCCCTTTTAGGGCGGTCATTCTTATTTATCAAACTAAAATCCTAAGAACAGAGATATTTTTTCCCACCAGGAAGTATGGAAATCACCCACAGACAACCTCATTTTTTGACGGATGTCATCGATTTTCCAATTGGTTAATCTGGCTAAATTCTGCGCTTCTTGTTCAAACCTGCGGGGTAGGGAGGCCTTATATGTTTTCCCTGCAGAACATTCCAATTTGCCATTAAAGGGATGAGTTAAAACATAACGACCTTGAAATGACTCTTGGTTAGAAGTGGTTTGAAATATCAAATCTTCTGAGAATTTATCCCTAGTGTAGCGAACATGTAACCGGGTAATATAAGCATTAGTTTCTGAGGAAGCAAAACCAAAGTTGGGTGCGATACGATTGTAATTATTACCTCTTTCATCTAACCAAAACACTCCCGCTTGTTTTAGTTCTTCTAAATTGAGAGGTTCAGCGGAACAAGGATCGCAATTACCCATGTCCCACGCATATTCTAAAAAGGCGACTTTCCTGTCTTCTTGAAGGTAAGAATTTTGGAACATGGCTTTGTAAAAACTACCAAATTCATCTTTAATGAAAAGGGGGATATTAGTATCCGAAGGAATTTTTACTGTGCGGTAGTTAGTAACCTCTGCTTGTCCCTTGGGGGAGATGATATAAACAATTAAATCTTGTTCGGTAGTAGCATTAATCATTCCCAATCGAATGGGCAAAATAAACTTGGGGGACTCGTATGCAATTTGTAAAGGGCGCAAAAACTGATAACCAGATTGCTCAAACTTGTCCAAATTTACCTTGGCTACAAAGAATTTCATCCCGGAACGAACGTAGGGTTGCAGTAACCGATTTGCACCCCTAGGGATTTTGTAACCATTCCGATTTAACCAAGTTTCTAATCCATCTGACTCTTTCGCACTGAGAATCACAATATCATATTCGCCTACGTTAAATTGGGCTTCAATAGTTACCCCCAATGTGTTATCCCCTAGTATTTTCTCCATTGCGGGAGGTCGTGTTGACCTTGTCTCTGGTATTACACCTGATGAATCGTAATACCTCCTCCTACAAGGATCTTGATCAAAGTACTCCACTAATCGAGGAGCAGTAAAAGCATCTAACCGCTGAATGATTTTCGGGTCAGGTACGCGTACTTGGCGTTCTTGAATAATTGTGGGTACGGGAACAACTACGGCAAAATCTTTTATATCACCCTGAAAATCATTGGCCATTGTCAACACGGTTTTTGTGCCGTCCCTAGCTATAATTACTTGGGAAGCTTGATTGTATAATCTGGTATCAGCTTTGGCAACATAAAACCCACAAAAGGCCCAAGCTGTGGGAGCAAAGGAAATTAAGACCAAAATCGCCATTAATGGCATAAACAATATGAGTCTTGAGCAGTATCTGACGAAAAAGTTGAAACAAGTCTTGTTCATATTTTTGGTAGTTGCTAATTAGATGGGGAATTGGACTAGTACAAAACGTTCTATTTTTTATCCCCAATACCTGACCAAGAGAACTGAGGACTAAACCAAAGCACATCAACGACCATGGTCAAGGGCGCTAGACTAAACAAAGCCCAAAAGACTGCCGTGGGAAGGTAAAAATAATTACGCAAAACAAAAGTCACTAGGGCAATCAATGCAGACCAAAGGATGCGTCCAGTAGTAGTATTAGGTATAGAGCGAGGATCGGTGACCATGAACAAAGCAAATAGTAATAAAGATCCACTGGCCAACCGATGTAAATAAACATCCCAGGTCCAACCTAACCAAAGATTACGAAGAGCTTCCAATAGGGAATATACGCCCAAAAAAGCTGCTGTTGTATCCCAACGACCAACCTTGTTTAAAATCATACTTCCACCTCCCACAAACAACAGACCATACCACCACTCTTCCCCCCACTGACCAGGAGATACCCATGCATCAGAGGTGAGAGATAGGGCAGTAACAATACCGAAATTGGCGGGATTAAAGAAGTGTTTATCACGGACTTGAAAAACAAATTTGCTACCTATTGCTGTTGTAGCAGCTAAAACTATTGTTGTCCACTGGTCAGATCTCAGCAATAAACTAATTCCCAGGGAGGTAATTAGGGGACTGCGGATATTGATCTTTGTTGTTGGTAAAATGATGGAAGATAATATCCATTGGGTCAATAAGCAAGTGACTAGAGAAACTAAAATGAATTGTGGATGGAAGGTCCAATCTCTTGTGCTAATTCCTAAAATTAGGAATAGACCGAGAAACAGAATTTGGTAGTCTCGAACATCTTGCAGCATGGTGATCTAACAAATCTTCACATCCTGCAATTTTACCCCAAAAACCTTGGCAAAACACTCAGCTACCCGGGGACGTACTGCTAAACAGTCAATATCGGGAATCCACTCAGCTAAACTGCCAACCTTTTTATCTTTAATCCCACAAGGTACAATCTTTTCAAAACCTGTCATGTCAGGACAAACATTTAAAGCAAACCCGTGCATAGTTACCCAACGACTGACTTTAATCCCTATAGCAGCAACTTTTTTGCCTTCTACCCAAACACCCGTTAAACCGGAGATCCTTTCCCCTACTAAACCATAACTGGCTAAAACATCAATTAATACTTGCTCCAGTTGGCGCAAGTACCAATGTAGGTCTTGACTATAACGACGCAAGTTTAAAATCGGATACCCTACCAGTTGTCCTGGACAGTGGTAGGTCACTTCCCCACCTCTTTCTACTCGATGCACGTTATACTCACTTTTGTCAAGATCAAATTTGAGAAAGTTAGGATCTGCACCCTGTCCCAAGGTGTAGACTGGAGGGTGTTCTACCAGAATAATTACATCCTCTAAATCACTATTCTCAATCCGCTCCTGGAGTAACTGTCTTTGCCATACAAGAACATCAAAGTATGGTTTTAATCCCTCATTATACAATAAACAACGATGTGGGGAGATTGGCGAATTATCATTCATGACTAAATATAGACTATATAGACCTTTATAGGGCGATCGCTCTATTTACCAGCAGTCAGGACAAAAAAATGTCAAGTAATGCAAAGTATTTTAAAGTAAAGTCAACGAAGTAACTTTCTTACAGAAAAGGTGTTAACCTAAACATATAGAATATATAACCTCAAAGATGTTGGGAGGAATAATCGGCAATCAGCGTCTCTTATATGTGGGAGCGTAATTTTAGATCTCCACGATTTAAGAAAATAAACAAGTTTAGCGGGAGAGTTTACATGAACCTTGTCATCCACGGCAAAAATATTGAAATCACCGATGCAATACGTGAGTATGTACATCAAAAAATTGAAAAAGCAGTTAGTCACTTTCAAAACATCACAAATCAGGTAGATATACACCTAAGTGTTGCTCGCAATCCTAGAATTAGTACCAAGCAAGCAGCAGAAGTAACAATTTACGCTAATGGTAGTGTGATTAGAGCGGAAGAGAGCAGTGAGAGTCTATATGCGAGTATAGATTTGGTAGCGGATAAAATAGCACGTCAGTTGCGTAAGTATAAAGAGAGAAGGCAAGAGCATAAAACCCAGCCCATACCCACAAATGAAGCATTAGTTCCTGAACCAGTGACCGATTTAATAGCTGGTCGAACTCCTGAACTACCTGGTGAGGTAGTAAGAACCAAGTATTTTTCTATGCCACCTATGACTCTGGCCCAGGCGCAGGAACAGTTACAGTTGGTGGGACATGATTTTTACATGTTCCGCAATGCGGAGAGTGGAGAAATCAATGTGATCTATGAACGTAATCATGGTGGATATGGGGTAATTCAACCCCGTAACGGAAATGGACACACCAACGGTAAAACCGCTAGCACTTCTGAAAAGTCTAAAGTAGTGCACTAGGGAGAATTGTGGAGACTGGTGATAGGGTAAATAATTCACCCATCACCAATCAATATTATTGTTATATGGAAGAAAGCTGTTGGAGTTTTTTCAGGCTTTCTTGAACGTGACCGTTAAAGTTTAGCATAGAGTCAAACACATATTGCACAATGCCATTTTGATCGATGATATAGGTTACCCGACCAGGTATGAAACCAAAAGCAGTGGTTGCTCCGTATTGTTTTCTAACTTGATCGCCTGGATCGCTCAATAGGGTAAAAGGCAAATTGTATTTGGTTGCGAATCTTTGGTGAGACTCCCTAGAGTCACCACTGATACCGATGACCTCCGCGCCAGCAGTTTTAAATACTTCATATTGGTCTCGGAAGGCGCAAGATTCCGCAGTGCAACCGGGGGTGTCGTCCTTAGGGTAAAAATAGAGGACGACCACCTTTTTGCCGCGAAAATCTCTCAAGCTGATGGTAGAGCCATTTTGAGAAGTTAGACTAAATTCTGGTGCAGAATCCCCGATTTTGATGGACATATTTAAAAGTTAACTAGACTGATTAAAATTCTACAATATAATCTTCATAATCTTCCCGGTTTCTAACCGCTCATTAATGTCTACCCAGACCTTAACAATCTTGGTAGGTCGAACAGCAGCCAACCCCAAAATAATATAATCTCTATGCGTCTAATCTCTTTAGATGTTTTTCGTGGCTTGACAATTGCAATGATGATTATTGCTAATATGGCAGGTGTTGTACCAGACGTCTATCCTTTTCTTTCCCATGCACCATGGAACGGTTGTACGCCAACGGACTTGGTTTTTCCCTTTTTTTTATTTATTGTTGGGGTGGCTATGAGCTTCTCCCTATCTAAATATAGTTTGGAGAGTAAGTTAGATAACTTGGTTTATTTCAATTTGTGCCGTCGTGCAGTAATACTATTTACTTTAGGACTGCTACTAAACGGTTTTTGGAATCAAGGCGTTGGCAGTTTTGATTTACAAAGTTTACGAGTGATGGGGGTATTGCAAAGAATTGGTTTAGCCTACTTGTTTGCTTCTTTAATAGTTTTAAAATTACCAGAAAAAACTCAATGGGCATTAGCAGGAATACTGCTGATATTTTATTGGTTGACCATGATGTATATTCCTGTTCCTGATTATGGTGCGGGTATGCTCACCCAAGAGGGAAATTTCGGGGCGTTTATTGATAGATTAATTATTGCTAAACCCCATTTATATGCAGGAGATGGGTTTAACTTCAGGGGTGATCCAGAAGGGTTGTTTAGTACCATTCCCGCAATAGTCAATGTTCTCTTTGGGTATTTTGCCGGACAATGGATAAGAAAAAGCACCATTAACTCCCATACTAGTATGGATTTAGTCCTGTGGGGACTATGTAGTTTAGTCGTGGGTATGATTTGGGATGGTCTATTTCCCATTAATAAAAAACTCTGGACAAGTTCCTACGTTTTGTTTAGTACTGGTTGGGGGTTAGTTTTTTTGGCAGCGTGTTACGATCTAATAGAGGTGAGAAAAATTAAACGTTGGAGTAAAGGATTTGAAATCATTGGACTAAATGCGATCGCCCTGTTTGTTGCATCAGTTTTTCTCATTAAAGTCACCGTAAAATTGAAAATTGGTGAAGGAGATAATGCCATAAGCGTATACAATTGGATTTACCGCAATCTGTTTGCTTCCTGGGTAGGTAATACCAACGGCTCATTTTTATTTGCACTTGCTACCCTATCATTGTGGTACGGTCTAGCATTTTTCATGTATCGACAACGTTGGTTTATCAAAGTATAGGGAATACGGAATAAAGTGGAGGTATAACCATGGAAGTGAAAGAACTACTAAATAGATACGCTAGGGGAGAAAGAAACTTCAATGGTATTTGCTTGCGAGCAGTCAATCTCAGGGGGGTTAATTTAGGTGGTATTGACTTTGCTAGAGCAGATCTAAGTTGGTCCGATATGACGGGAATTTCCCTGAGTGGAGCGAATTTAAGCCAAGCCAATCTGCGAGGTGCAAAACTAGAAAATGCCCATTTATCGGAAGTAATTTTGTGCGGAGCTGATTTGACACAGGCTATACTAATCAATGCTCATTTAAATGAGTCCGATCTTAGTGGAGCATTACTAGTAGATGCCAATTTGTGTGATGCTGATTTACATCAAGCATCAATCACAGCTGCCAACTTACAAAGCGCCAAATTGAATGGCGCAAAAATGGGCGGTGTGCGGATGTGGAAAGCTGACCTACAAGGAGCGGATCTAACCGGTGCGGATTTAAGTGAAGCCAACATGTGTGGAGTTAATTTGTCTATGGCAAATTTAAGTGCTACTGATATGAGTGAAACTTTTTTAACCGGTGCGATTATGCCAGATGGTAGTCTTCACAGTTAGTCCTGCACTCGGTATAATATATAGGTACGGAAGCTTATGCAGTGATTAAATCAAATGATATTGTCATTGCTAAAGATTAGATTGATCTACCCCTAGTTACTGACCATGATGCAGTATCCCGATTTAGAAAAAGAATTAAAAAAATACTTTGGTTATGACCAATTTCGTCCCGGACAAAGACAAATTATAGAAGATGCACTAGAAAACCGTGATTTAATGGTAGTTATGCCCACGGGAGGTGGAAAATCCCTATGTTTCCAATTACCAGCTCTTTTGAAACCAGGTTTAACAGTTGTAGTATCTCCCCTGATAGCATTAATGCAAGATCAGGTGGAAGCACTAAGAAATAATAATATTTCTGCCACTCTTATTAATAGCAGTCTCACTACTTATCAAGTTCGCTCTCGGGAAGAAGCGATCATGAATGGTAAGGTGAAATTATTATATGTAGCTCCAGAAAGATTAGTCAGCGAGAGATTTTTGCCCATTTTAGATGTGGTTAAAGAAAAATTTGGCCTGGCTAACTTTGTTATTGATGAAGCCCATTGTGTTTCTGAGTGGGGTCATGATTTTCGTCCAGAATATAGACAATTAATCTTGTTGAGGAAGCGATTTTCTCATGTTCCCACCATAGCTCTAACCGCAACTGCTACCGATAGAGTGAGAGCTGATATCATCCAACAGTTGGGATTGAAACAACCAGCGGTTCACATTGCTAGTTTTAACCGACAGAACCTGTACTATGAAGTGCGGCCTAAAAATAGAAATTCCTATGGGGAAATATTAGAAATTATTAAAGAAAATGAGGGTTCGGGAATTATTTACTGTCTAACCCGTAAGAACGTAGATGAACTAACCTTAAAACTACAGAATAGTCAAATTGCTGCTTTACCCTATCATGCAGGTTTAGTTGATCACGAAAGAGCCAAAAACCAAACTCGATTTATCCGTGATGATGTGCGAATTATGGTGGCAACTATTGCCTTTGGCATGGGTATTAATAAACCTGATGTACGGTTTGTCATTCACTGTGACTTGCCCAGAAATTTAGAAAGTTATTATCAGGAGTCAGGTCGCGCTGGAAGAGACGGGGAACCCTCTCGATGCACCTTATTTTTTAGTTTTGGTGATGTGAAAACCATTGAATGGAGTATAGGTAAGAAAACCGATCCCCAAGAACAGCTGATTGCTAAACAGCAGTTAAGACAAGTGATAGATTATGCTGAAGGAACGGACTGTAGACGCACAATTCAATTGGGGTATTTTGGGGAAAGATTTCCTGGTAGTTGTGCTAATTGTGATAATTGCCGTTATCCCAAACCCTTGCAAGATTGGACTGTGGAAGCAATGAAGTTTTTATCTTGTGTAGCACGATGTCAGGAAAAATATGGTATGAATTATATTATTGATGTGTTAAGAGGGACGAAAAATCAAAAAATTTCTTTGCATAAACATGATCAACTTTCTACCTATGGTATCGGGAAAGATAAAACAGCAGATGAATGGAAAATGTTATGCAGATCTTTGTTGCACCAAGGGTTATTGGAACAAACTAATGATGGCTATTCGGTGTTAAAATTAAATGCTTTAAGTTGGGAGGTGATGCGAAAACAACGACAAGTTTCAATTGCTGCTCCCGTATATCAAAAGGCTGATTTGGTCGCTGTTAATACTAAGGCTTTAGATATAGAAGCTCTGATGAATGAACTCAGACAGCTACGAAAACAAATTGCTGACGAACTGGGTTTAGCTCCCTATATTATTTTTCAAGATTCGACCTTACGACTAATGGCTCAAATCAAACCCAGAACTCTAGAAGAGTTAGGACAAATTTCTGGGGTGGTTAGTTATAAGGTCAACCAATATGGAGAAAGGTTTTTGGCAGTTATTCAATCCTATATTCAAGAACAAAGTTGGCAACCACCAAAAAAGAGTGATGATGATCTAATAACTAATACAGAATCAACTACCTTGGAATTGCACCAGCAAGGATTCACTATTGAACAAATTGCCCAAAAACGGAATATGAAAACTGCCACCATTATTCGTCATCTGTCAGACCTGATAGAAAAAAAACAACCTGTTGATTTGAATTTGTTAATACCTTTGGATAGACAAAAGAAAATTTGGCAGGTCATAGATGTTTTGGGTGACATTAATTTAACCCCCATTCGAGATTATTTGGGTGAGAGTTATAGCTATAATGAGATACGCCTAGTCAGAGCTAGATGGCGAAGGGAAAATCCTAAAAATCTATCCCCTAAATAGGGTTTTAAGCCACAGTTTTTAAAAACTACTGTTGGAGTAGGAAAAGCCATCTCTTGTACTGCTTCCCTTGCAGTATGGGATTTGGGGGTTTTGGTTTGCTCTCTATTCTGTTCTTATGAATGGGAAACACAATTGAGATCAGTTTAGGCAAAACCATGCAAGCAACTGCGTTGAATAACGTAAAAGTGACGACATCCATTAGACTCATAGATGATTCCCCCTTAATTTGGTCTTTATTGCCTCGATTTGCCTAAAATTTAGACATTATTTAATCATCAACCATAATTCTAAGATTAGACCAACCATTTAGTTTTAAATTTCTTTTATGACCTATAAGTAAATTAAATGATTTGAGCTATGTAGGTTGGAATGTCCCTAATTGAAGGATTTACGAGTTTTTGTGTCACTACTTCCATGAATTTTTCAGTTTCTCATGTTCCCGGTAAGAAGAACATCGCTCACAAAACTGGGGACTAAACTTGCACCATTGACTACCTGTTAATTTATAAACTGTACAATAAGGAAAACTCGTGATTCCACTGTGGTTTCTATCCCTCTCAAGATGATTATTTTTTCCAGATGAGAACAAAGATAAAAATTTGGGTAAAATCAAGCAAATAACAGCACTAACAATACTGGCTAATAGCCCCCCAATTATAACTATTATTAATCACCTCCTTGATTAGTTTAGATTTCCACCCAAAAACCACTACCCCACTATTATATAATATGCCATCATAAACTATTTCTGTATACCATTTGTCAATTATGCAACTTCAGCCTCCTTTTTTATCTACCTTTACAGATCGAGAAAAAAAGGCAATACAAGATTTGACTAGTTATTCTGGTATCCATTCCTTACCAGAAATATGGCCATTAGCAGCTCAACATTTTCGCGATATCACTGCTCTATATAACCCCCATAGCAAACCAGAGGTCAAAATCACCTACTCCCAATTGTGGGATCAAATCCAGCGTTTTGCCATAGGTTTACAGGTCTTGGGGGTAAACAAAAATGATGATGATCCCCACCCCCCACGCATTGCTCTCATAGCAGATAATAGTCCCCGTTGGTTTATTGCAGACCAAGGTATTATGACTGCTGGAGCAGTGAATGCAGTTCGTAGCTCCCAAGCTGAAAAGAATGAATTACTATACATTATCTCCCACAGTGGTAGTACGGTTGTGGTAGTTGAAGATGTTAAAACGTTAAATAAGCTAGAACCTGATTTGGCTGAGCTACCAATTAAGCTGGTCATTTTACTTTCTGATGAAACGGATATGCCTGAGTGGAATACCTTGCCTATTATAGAAACCTATTCGGTGATGAATTTTACTCAGCTGTTAAATCTGGCTAATGATCATACTTTGACTCCTGTCACAATTTCTGGTCATGTTTTAGCAACCTTGATTTACACTTCCGGAACTACGGGTAAACCCAAGGGTGTTATGCTTTCCCATAACAACTTATTACATCAGGTTCAAACCCTGGGAACTATAGTTCAACCCCAACCTGGTGATGTGGCTTTAAGCATTTTACCAACCTGGCACAGTTATGAGCGCAGTGGCGAATATTTTTTACTTTCTCAAGGTTGTACACAAATATATACAAATTTGAGAATGATTAAAGAAGACCTAAAAAGGTTTAGACCTAACTTTATGATTGCCGTGCCCAGACTGTGGGAGTCAATTTATGAAGGGGTGCAAAAGCAGTTCCGTAGCCAACCAGTGAAAAAACAAAAACTAATTCAATTCTTGCTGAAAATGGGTCAAGAATATATTTTTGCTCGACGTGTTGCCCAGGGATTAAGTTTAGAGCATATTGGTGCTTCAGAATGGATAAGATGGGCAGCAAAAATTAAGCAATTAGTCTTATCACCATTACAAATATTGGGGGAAAAGTTAGTTTATGCTAAAGTGCGAGAAGCTACAGGAGGAAAAATCAAGCAGGTGATTAGTGGAGGTGGGGCACTGCCTAGACATATAGATAACTTCTTTGAAATTATCGGGGTGGAGATTTTACAGGGTTATGGATTGACGGAAACTTCACCGGTGACTAATGCTCGTCGTATCTGGAGAAATTTACGCGGATCCTCGGGACAACCAATAGCAGGAACTCAGGTGAAGATAGTTCACCCAGAAACAAAAGACCCTCTACCTCCGGGGAAAATTGGCTTAGTTCTACTTAAAGGTCCCCAGGTGATGGAGGGCTATTATCAGAATTTGGAAGCTACAAGACAGGTTATTGACAATGATGGTTGGTTTAATAGCGGTGATTTAGGTTGGGTAACACCTGAAAATGACTTGGTGCTAACTGGTAGAGCTAAGGATACTATTGTATTAAGCAATGGTGAAAATATTGAACCCCAACCTATAGAAGATGCTTGCTTGCGATCGCCCTATATTGACCAAATTATGCTGGTAGGACAAGATCAGCGCAGTCTTGGTGCTTTAATAGTTCCTAACCTGGATGCTTTGGAAAAATGGGCGGAAGTTGAGAATATCAATTTACCTACTCAGGATGATTCCACGGAAAATGAAGATCAAAAAATCGGTCAAAAAATTGACTTAGAGAACAAAATAATTCAGGATTTATATCGGAAGGAATTAAATAGGGAGGTGCAAAATCGTCCAGGTTATAGGGTTGATGACCGCATTGGGCCCTTTAAGCTAATCCCGGAACCCTTTTCCATGGAAAATGGCATGATGACCCAAACCATGAAAATTCGTCGTCATGTTGTGGCACAAAAGTATGGTGATACTATTGACAGCATGTTTGTCAAGTAGGTCTAATTAAAAACAATTACAAACTAGTTAGGGTAAACCTATAATCTTTATGGAACTATCGAATCTGGAATTAATGCTCAAACGTGTTGTTAACGTGAAGGTGATTGTAACTCCACTATGGAAAGAGGAAGTACAACAACAATTGCAAGAACAGATCAACCAAACAGATCAGCAGTTGCAACAACTTGACATGGAAGGACAAAGAACAATTAGTGTTATTCAAAAACAGAGTCTGCAACCCCCCGGTCCCCAAACTCTACAACAAATCGACAATGTTCAACTACAAATTAACCAGAAGAAAAGCGAGTTGTTGGAACAGAAGAACCAATTATTGCAAAACCTTCAGCAAGTACAGTATTTGGATTTGGAGCAGGAGGTCAATCAGTTTCAAATGGAAAGTTTTTTCCAGGTGAAAACTGGTGATAATCTGATTAGTAAAATGCAGGTTGAAATCGTTCTTCGTGATGGTGTGATTGAAGAGATTCGTGGTGAAGTCTAATCACAGTCCTGACTAAGATCATCCTGGGTTAGATCCTGAGAAAAACAATCTCTTTGGGATCCAGCCCAGATCACCTCCCATACTTGTGGTGAATTTACTAACAGCGATCGCCCAAAGCGACTCATTTCAACACGATATTTAGTGGTGTTGACCACGCTATTTTTAGCTGGTGAGGGTTTGATAATTGTAACCAAGGCCTGATTAGGTTGGGGATACACTACCTGCACTTGTATTTTTTTATGAGAATCTTTACCTTCATCAATCATATTTAAAGCTATAGTAGCAGGGTCACTTCCTATCAAAAGAGAATTTACTGTTTCTAAAGGAATTATGTGGTAATCAGAACGTTCCAAGTTTATTCGTGCTTCATCGGGATTTATTTGCTTAGGGATTATTTGTGGCTGTCCATGGGCGGATAGGGTCAACCTTATAGAAGGTTGATGCTGAATCCAATAAAGTCCAGCAGTACTAATGAAAGTACCTAGGGCAAAAATTAAAAAAAACTTGAGTCTTGCTAACATGGTTGTGTGTGTGAGAAAGCGGAAGACAGTAACTTGTATCAGAGTGGGTGGCCCAACACGACTATAAGTCAATTAGGATCTCCCATTATTGAACCACCCATTGCACCATACAATTTACTATATGGATATTTCACACCAAGTTTAAGTTCCCGTTAAGTCCCAGTTAAGTTCCACCCTGACCTAAATGTTTGGCGAAAAATTCCCTTGGTGAGCTACAATTTGATTTGGGAACATACGTTAAATTCCACTCAAAAAATTACCAAATTGATTCTAAAGCCACCATTATGAGCATTCATGAAGTATTTATGCCAGCCCTAAGTTCCACCATGACGGAAGGAAAAATAGTCTCTTGGGTCAAATCACCAGGAGATAAAGTGGAAAAAGGTGAAACAGTGGTGGTTGTTGAGTCAGATAAGGCTGATATGGATGTAGAGTCTTTTTATGAAGGATTTCTAGCCCATATTCTCGTTCAAGCTGGTGAAACTGCTCCCGTTGGCGCAGCGATCGCTTATGTGGCCGAAACCCAAGAAGAAATTACCAGTGCTAAGATTCTTGGAGGTGGAGCTAGTGCGGTGACACCCACTTCCCCAGTAGCACCGGTAAGTGCATCTGTGGTTCCAGTACCTATAACAGTTTCCCAAAACGGGTCAAATCATCAACAGGGTAGGTTAGTGGTTTCTCCTCGCGCTCGTAAGCTGGCTAAGGAACTCAAGGTTGATTTAAATAATCTCCAAGGTAGTGGTCCTTATGGTCGAATCATTGCGGGAGACATAGAAGCTGCTGTGGGCAAACAACCCACTAGCCCTGTTATCAGTACCATTCCTACTATTCCATCTACCCCACCAGCTATACCAACAAAATCAGTACCATCCGTGGTTAATTCTGGTCAAGTAGTACCATTAACTACTTTACAGAATGCCGTGGTACGTAACATGATGTCCAGCCTATCTGTACCTACATTTCATGTTGGCTATACCATTACCACTGATGGTCTAGATAAGCTGTACAAGCAAATCAAATCCAAGGGCGTAACCATGACAGCCCTTTTAGCTAAAGCTGTAGCAGTTACCTTACAAAAACATCCTTTACTTAATGCCAGTTATTCAGAACAAGGAATTGTCCATCACCCCCAGATTAATGTTTCTGTAGCTGTGGCCATGGATGATGGTGGTTTAATTACCCCGGTTTTACAGAATGCGGATCAAATAGATATTTACTCCCTGTCGCGGAACTGGAAATCTTTAGTAGATAGAGCTAGAGCTAAACAACTGCAACCCGAGGAGTACAGCACGGGTACATTTACTATCTCTAATTTGGGTATGTTCGGTGTGGATACCTTTGATGCGATTTTGCCACCGGGACAAGGTGCCATTTTAGCAGTTGGAGCTGGGCGTTCCCAAGTTGTAGCTACTGGAGATGGTTCATTTGCTCTCAGACAACAAATGAAGGTGAATATTACCTGTGACCACCGAATTATTTACGGTGCCCATGCAGCTGCTTTCCTCCAGGATTTGGCAAAGTTGATTGAAACCGATCCCCAATCTCTCACAGTTTAGTTCTTAATAGTTTAGAGACGTTGGGTATTCAACTGCAACGTCTCTATATATAATTAGAGTGGGAACTAGTTCCTACCTAGCCATTTTTGACCGTTGAGACGGTAAACTAGACGGGATACCAGCAAGTCAAGGGTGATCTTACGCTCGTCTATTAAGAAGGACTCCAGCGTGCTGGGTTTTTTCCCTTCATGACAGGAAAACCCCTTTTTACCTTGAATGTCTTGGTCGGGAAAGTAAACATTAAACTGTTTAGACCCGTTTTGCCAAGAACCAATGATTTGCCAACACTCCTGGGAAGAATCAAAACCAACAATGGCATATTTCTGCTTGGCAAAGGTCAATTTTACGTCAGAAATACCTTCCTGGGCGATCGCTTTTTGTAAAGCAGGTAAGTAGTGTTCTTGCATAAACTCCTCAAATGGCTTATCTTCCACTGCTGGGGGTTTTTCTTTTTTAGCTACGGGTTTTTGGTTTGTTTCTTCCACCATCACATTGTCCTCTATTGTGTCCATACTTATATTTATTATTCCATATCAATCCGTTTGCTTACCAAAAAAACCACCCTAGGAAATGGGTGGCATTTTGAATGTTTAGGCAGGTGTTAGAAAAATCACTTGATTAAGGCTAGACACATACTGGCCAAAACCGCACCAATCATATAAAACACGCCCACCACCTGCAATTCAGACCAACCAGATAATTCCAGATGATGGTGTAAAGGAGCCATCTTGAATAATCGCTTGCCCTTGCCATCCGGTCCCTTAGTTGCTTTGTAGTAACTCACCTGTGCCATTACAGATAGAGTTTCTACAAAAAATATTCCACTTAAAATAAACAGTCCTACCAAATTATTAGTTAAAAGGGCCACTGCACCTAAAGCACCGCCTAAAGCGAGGGAACCAGTGTCACCCATGAAAACTCGAGCGGGATTGCGATTATGAGCTAAAAATCCCAGACAACTACCACTCACCGCTGCACAGAAGATCATTAAACTGGGTGCGGTGGGAGCAATCAACGCTCCTAAACCCAAAATGGCGATCGCCACTGTTCCCCCAGCTAACCCATCAACTCCATCAGTCAAATTAGTAGCATTGCTTTCCGCGACTAGCACAAAGGTAGCTAAGGGCCAAAACATGAATCCTAAAGGTAAAGAAAAACCCACCCAGGGCAAAACTATATTTGTTATACTAAAGTCTCCCCTTAAAATCATCCACACACAAAAACCAATGGCAAAAACAATTTGTAAAATCAATTTTGTTTTGGGGGATATACCCTTGTTGGATTTCCTCAGCAGGATTTGCCAATCGTCTATCCAACCTATGGTTCCGTAAGCAAGTGTTAAAGCGGAAACAGCCAATACATCTTGAGCAAAGTTGGAAAGCACACAAGCTACTAGCAGGGCCACGGGTATGAAAAATACACCACCCATGGTGGGAGTACCCGCCTTCTTTAAATGGGCCTTGGGTCCATCTTCTCGAATAATTTGCCCAGTTTTTAACGCTTGCAACAGTGGCACAACCCATAAACCAGCTACTGCACTACCCAAAGCACTCAGTAAAAATGGCATGGTTAAAGAGTTGGATTGCCAAAAAGCCCTATTTCCTAGACCATCTACAACTAGGGTGGCACAAGTCATAGCTGCTGCTAAAACCGATGCTAACCCGATCCCGGAAATACTCAATCCTTGGTTGGGAGATAATTTTGCGTCCACAGAAATTTTTCCTTCACTCCACACTTAAAAAAATTCAAACGTTTAACCTTGGTCACCAGGAAGAATAAAACCTATCCTAATCTAAGTTGATATTACTATCATCCATAGTCAAAATGGTAAATTCCATTCTCTTCAATACAAAAAAGCCAATGAATTGGTAATGCTTTATGTTGGTCTCCTTTAAAGAAAACTCATAAATCACTGCTCCATTCCTAGTTAAGTAGGGAGGAACGAGACCCATGCGGGTGTTGGGTTTCATACTTCAACCTAACCTACGTTGATCTTATATTTAATTCCACTCACCCACTTGCACTGCAAAATATCTGCCGTCATCTCCTTAGAAGAGCCTACATATAACAAAACCTTTTTTGATAATTTGTATTTGGTACTGTATTTGACGCGGTGTGATTTTAGTTAATCATTCAACCGTTTTTGGATTTATCCGGTACAGAGCAAAAAAATTTTTTTGTTAACGCCTTACAAATTAAAGCATCACCAGAATTATAACGTGGGAAATCCGCAAACAATAATATTAGATTCTCGGACTTTTGTCAATCATGTTCTTTATTTTACCGTTTCAGTTAGACCGAGCACAATAGTTTTGGTATTAACTGTCATCATTTTGATATAAGTATCCGCATCACTTCCCCTTGCACCCAAAGAGTCGGAATAAAGTTGATTTGTTGCCATTTTTACCCCCGCTTCTTGAGCTACTGTTTTCATCAAGTCTGGATTAATCGTAGTTTCGGTAAATATAGTAGGAATATCCGCTCTAATAATAGCATCTACCAATTCCTTTACCGTTTTAGCACTGGGTTTTTCTTCTGTACTAATTCCAATCAAAGTCCCTATAACCTCCATACCGTAAGCATCAGCATAATACTGAAAAGCATCATGGGAGGTAACTATTTTGCGGTTGGGCGGTGGAATAGTTTCAATTTCCTGTTTGATCCAATTATCCAACTTTTCCAGTTCCTTAGTTAGTTGGGCAGCATTTCGTGTAAATTTTTCCCTGTCCTTATCCGACAACTCCACTAAAGTATCTCTAATAGCATTTACCATGGTTATGGTGTTTTTAGCACTCCCCCACACATGGGGATCGGGAACTATTTCCCCTCGATGGGTTTTTAATTTTAAGGGTTTGACTACTTCCCCCACTGCCAGTTTTCTAGCCATTACACCCGTAGAATTCATTAACTTAATAATTCCTGGCTCTAAATTATACCCATTATATACAATTAAATCCGCTGTCTCTAAGACCTTGCCATCTCCTGGTACTGGTTCATATACATGGGGATCTGTTCCAGGTTGAAGTATTCCAGTTAAACTAATCTCCTCACCTCCTATTTGTGCCACTAAGTCCGTAATTATTGTACTTGTTGCTACAACTCTTATTTTGCTTAGTTTCCCACGACTGCCATTCTTCGAGGTTTCCACCTGAGAAACACTACATCCTAGTAAATATAATGGTAAAAATATTACTATCCATATCCGAATGTTTTTATTTTTCATATTTGTCTCATATTTTTAGCCTTCTTCATAGTAAGCTCAAAGTAGGATCTCAAGAATTATCAATCCTACTATGCAAAACACCTCCCCAAAATTTGGTCTATTACTAAAAACACCTCAAAGGATGCCCATAAATAGAGAGTTTAGGGATATTCATATTTCCCATTTAGGAGTACAATACCATAGACAAGACGCTTTACAGGATATAACCTGTACTATTAAAGCAGGAAGATTAACAGGAATTTTTGGACCTAATGGTGCTGGTAAGAGTACGTTGATCAAAGCAATTCTAGGATTAGTCCCCATGAGTATGGGTAGTGTACTGTATGACGGTAGGCCATTAGTAGACCAACTAGAAAAAGTTGCCTATGTCCCCCAAAGAAGCCAAATTGACTGGAACTACCCCGCTACGGTCTGGGATGTGGTCATGACGGGAAGAGTGAAAAAAACCGGTTGGTTACGTAGTTTTTCTAGTATGAGTCGGCAAATAGCAATGACAGCATTGGAACGGGTAGAAATGTTAAAATATACTGACCGACCTATAGGAGAGCTTTCCGGAGGACAACAACAAAGGGTATTCCTGGCCCGCGCTCTAACTCAAGAACCTGAAATTTTTTGTTTTGATGAACCCTTCGTCGGCATAGATCACAAAACTCAAGGTGTCCTTTTTAACATTTTTCAAGAACTCACAGATCGAGGAAAAATTGTCCTGGTGGTCAATCACGATCTGGGTCAGTCAATTAACCATTTTGACGATTTAATTCTACTTAACTGTCAACTTATAGCTAGTGGACCTCGTCTGCATGTACTTACAGAAACTAATCTACAACGTGCTTACTTTACAATATAATTTTCATTTTTAATATTATTTATGTTAAGCGAAATAATGGAGCCGTTGCAGTATGGATTTATGCAACGCTCACTAATAGTTGCAGTGTTAATTGGTTTGTTATGTGCTGTGGTTGGTACTTATTTAATGGTACAACGTCTGGCACTACTAGGCGATGCTATTAGTCATTCCGTTTTACCAGGACTGGCGATCGCCTTTATAATAGGTGCGAATATATTTGTGGGAGCTTTTATTGCTGCTATGGTAAGCACGGTAGCTATAGCAGTGATTAAAAACCGGTCTCCCATTAAGGAGGATGCAGCTATGGGGATCGTATTTTCTGGTTTTTTTGCTCTTGGTGTCACACTCATTACAGGGATTCAAAAAGCTAATAAAATCGACCTCAATCACTTTCTTTTTGGCAATATTCTAGGTGTTACCCCCAATGAGGTTAGGGATACGGCCATCCTTGCTGCTGTGGCCTTAATTATCGTTTTTTTACTCTACAAAGAACTACTATTCTATACCTTTGATCCCATAGGAGCCCAGGTTGCTGGTCTACCAGTTAATCAACTCAACATTAGTTTGATGTTGCTCATTTCCCTAACCATTGTTGCTAGTATGAAAGCAGTGGGAGTGATTTTAGTCCTATCAATGTTGATTACCCCTGGTGCTACAGCGTACCTATTAGTTAACAGACTACATCAAGTTATGATCCTAGGAGCTGCGATCGCCATAATTTCTAGTATTGTAGGAATTTATCTGAGTTACTTCTA
Organism: Cylindrospermopsis sp. CR12; assembly: GCF_001432185.1. Lineage (NCBI taxonomy): Bacteria > Bacillati > Cyanobacteriota > Cyanophyceae > Nostocales > Aphanizomenonaceae > Cylindrospermopsis > Cylindrospermopsis sp. CR12. The sequence continues at coordinate 67,290 of NZ_LMVE01000106.1, forward strand.
TAATTTACCCTCTGGACCAGCTATTGTATTAGTCGTTTGCACAGCATTTGTCCTAGCTTTTTTATTTAGTCCCAAATCCAGAGTTTTGGGAGCCCTTGTAAAACATGGAAGGTAGGAATTACCTTCCCGATTTTACAGATTGGCCCTTGAAAACATTGAAACCTTAATTGATCAATCCCCCCGGCCAAAACTGGGGGTTTTTTTAAAAACATGGAAATTAAACAGAAATCAAATAAATTTTCCGGATTCCATGTTATCCCGTAGGAATAATCAAACTAGTAAATGCACCTTAATTACATTGTTACCCTCAGTTATTAACTGTTCGTTATTGGCTGGGGGATTTATTTTCATACTCGTTAAATATTGATTGGAACCTACCTTAACTAGGATTATAAGACACCCCCCATAAATGTCAATAGTGCCAGTAATCTTTATGTAATCAAACCAGGGAGCTGTAAAACTCCATAGACAATGAGGTAGAAAATTAGGGTGATTAATAGTGTTAATACATAGCAAATACATACAAGCAGTCCATCTGACTCCATACTAGCCGCAGCAAACAGTAAAATGCCAATGGTGGGTATGGGATTAGTCAAAGGTACAGGAGAAATAAGTAAAATAGCCAACCAGGAAATGCAAAGACCGTTACACCTCCAGGTAATATCATGATTTGCCAATTTTGTCAAGCGAGGACGGGCAATTTTTTCTAACAACCTGGTGACCCTACCTAGGTTGTGAAGAATAGTTTGGGCAAAAACCCGGGGAAACTGATAATTGGCAATTTTTTTTGGTAACCAGGGCGATCGCCTGCCCAAAAGCATTTGCAATGATAAGAGCAAACAAGCGGAGCCAAGAGGACCCGTGAGTCCGGGTGGCATAGGGAACAAGAATGGTAAAACCAATAAAGCAATGACTAGAATGAATCCGCGTTGGGAGGTTGTCTCCAGCACGTCACCCAAGGTTAGAGGTTGGTGTGCTAGACGCTGTAGCAAAGATTTTATTTCCTCAGAAAAGGTCAAGCGCATTGTTCAGGGTTTGGGTAAAAGAACGGGGAACGATCAAATATAACACTTGCTTCATTCCCCCTGTCAGTCTTTGATTATCACCTTTTAACTAAAGTCATAGCTTGTTCTAGAGCTTGTTTGCGCTCTGTCACCAAATGGTGGGGGGGTAATAAACTTAGAACTCCCAAATTTTCCAGTCGCTTTTTAATCTTACCAGTGACGCCAACTAGAATAATTTGTCGGCCTTTTTCAACTGCTTCCCGAATTGCACTTTCGATAGTTAAAGAAGCAGTGACACCCATCATAGGAACATCGCTGAGGTCAAAAATAATCACATCACAGTCTTGAATGGCATTATGCTCACGAGAGATGGCCTTGGAAACGCCAAATATCATGGCACCACTTAAGTAGAATAACAAAATTCGACCCCCAGCTTGGTCGAGCAATCTTTTCTCTTCTTCGGTTAAATCAATATCATCATCAGCGTCACTGATGGCCTTAACTTTCTCAGAACTCATGCTGGACAAACGCTCAATTGTGAGGATGTTAGCAACAAATACACCTATCCCCACAGCTACAATCAGATCTACAAAAACAGTCAAGAGTAACACACCATACATAATGATGGAACCCTTGAAGGAAACTTTGTGAGATCGCTTTAAAAAACTCCAATCTAGGATATCAATCCCCACTTTCAGCGCAATTCCCGCTAAGACAGCCATAGGAATACTTTGAGTAACACCAGCAGCACCTAAAACCACTACCAACAAAACTAGAGCGCGGGTGATTCCAGATATTGCCGTCTGTGCTCCGGTTTGGATATTTACTACCGTTCCCATGGTCGCTCCAGCACCGGGCAAACCTCCACACAAACCAGAAACTAAATTGGCAATACCCTGTCCAATCAGCTCTTTGTCAGATTTATGTTCCGTACGAGTTAAGCTATCAGCTATTACTGCGGTTAATAGGGTATCAATACATCCCAACATTCCCAACATAACCCCATCAACCAACATAATCGTTACACTAGTGGGGGTAAAAGTTGGCATTTGCAGTTTTGGCAATCCAGTTTCAATCACACCGATACGTGGGATATCCGCATTACTAAAAAAGACCAGTGAAACTATAGTTCCTAAAACTAGGGCAATTAATTGGGGTGGCACAATGCGTTTGACCTTTGATGGTGTCAAATAAATAATTGCCACAGTCATTACACCCAAAATGAGGGCAATGGGATTAATCTTTTCTAGGAGCTGAGGTAAATTTTGAACTATTCCTAAAACTCCCCCTTTTGGGTTAGGTTGCCCTAAAAACGGTGCAATTTGCAAAATAATTAAAATCACACCAATACCCGACATGAACCCAGAGATTACACTATAGGGCATGAGGGTGATATATTTGCCCAGCTTGAAGATACCAAATATGATTTGAAATATCCCCGCTAACATAACTACGGTAAAAGCCATAGCCATGCCATTTTCTGGATCCATAGCTGTTAAAGAACTTATAATGCCAGTAATTACAACAGTCATGGGACCAGTGGGCTCGGAAATTAATGTGGGTGTTCCACCAAATAAAGCAGCAAAAAAACCCACACAAACTGCACCATAAAGACCAGCAACTGGACCTGCACCGGAAGCAACACCGAATGCTAAAGCCAGTGGTAAAGAGACAATGGCCGCAGTGACACCACCAAAAATATCGCTCCGTAAGTTGCGCGTGTTAATAGTATTAGTTATTTCCATGTTTGTTGATTGGTTTTAGATGGCGTTTAAGCGATGCTTAGGTTGCTCTATCAGCATACTCTTCTTAGGTAGCCAAAATTTACCAACGCAAACAATTTACTGAATATATATTCTTATGAATTGCATAGGTATTAACCTATAGCTGAGGAGAATCCCTAGTTGGGTACAATTAGGCGAATGTGATTCGCCTATTGTCATCCTAACCAACATCATCATGAGCAAAGCGATTAAACAAGAAGTCTAAAGCATAGTTACGCAATTGATAATATTGAGGATCTTCCATAATCAGAGTCCGCTCACGTGGTCGTGCAAAAGGAATTTCCATCACCTCCCCAATTTTGGCATGGGGTCCATTAGTCATCATGACCAATTTATCAGCCAAAAATAAAGCCTCATCAATGTCATGAGTAATCATTAACACAGTACAACGGTTTTCATTCCAGATTTTTAATAACTCCTCCTGCAATTCTTCCTTGGTGATAGCGTCCAAAGCGCCAAACGGTTCATCTAAAATTAAAACCTTGGGACGAATAGCTAGGGCACGAGCAATAGAAACACGCTGTCTCATCCCTCCAGACATTTGAGGGGGTTTTTTCTCCATAGCATCAGACAGTCCCACCATGACTAAATGCTCCCGGACAATGGCTCGTTTTTCCGCTTCTGGTTTAGTTGGGTAAACCGCATTTACAGCCAAATAAATATTCTCAAATGCGGTTCGCCAAGGTAGAAGGGCGTAGTTTTGGAATACCACCATCCGGTCCGGACCAGGTTTAACTATGGGTTGTCCTTCTAATAATACCTGACCCGTGGTAGGAGTGTTAAAACCAGACACCATATTTAATAGGGTGGATTTACCACACCCGGAGTGGCCAATCACACAAATAAACTCACCCTTTTGTACCTCTAAATTTATCCCATCTAAAACAGTAAAAGGTCCTTTTTTAGTCGGGTAAATTTTAGTGACATTTTCAATTGTGAGGAAGGATTGATGGTTACGGACTTGAGTAGAGGATGTCATCTGATTTTTCCCAGGGTAAATTGTTGAACAACTATCTAGAGCTATCTAGAAATATCTAGGCTACAAATTTTCTGTTAATGTCTAGAACAACTTCTGCGACAGAAAAATCTCGTTTAATTTCTAGACCATTAAGATAGGCAAAAGGATCATCAGCGTTAAAAGGTTTGCCATCAAATAACTGAATGGGTTGACGAGTATAACTGATATCCAAACCCAATTCCCTAGCGGCGGTACTAAATACACCCACGCGACAAACCCTTTCCACAATTTCTACCCAGTTGCGAGGAAAAGGAGTTTCACCCCATCTGGCCAGCTGGGTCATAATCCAAGTTTGTTCAGTCCTACTAGGACGATTAATTGCTGAGTTACCATAAAATTGATGGTGGGCATACTCACGCATGGGATGGTCTAAATCGCAGGTGTTACCACTGGGATCTTCCACCTGAATAAAATCCATATCAGTGTTCACATATTCCCGACTGGCTAATATTGCTCTCACCTCTTGTGCATTATTAGGATCTGCACAATATTTACACCCTTCCAACAAGGCTTTGGTTAAGGCAATATGGCTATTAGGATAAGCATTAGCCCAATCCTCTCTCACACCTAATACCTTACCGGGATGTCCCAGCCAAACCTCTAAATCTGTGGCTATGGTAAAACCTGAACCTTCAATAGCAGCACGATAATTCCAAGGTTCTCCCACACAATAACCATCAATAGTTTTAGCCCTCAAATCTACCACCATTTGCGCAGGGGGAATATTTTTCATCTCTACATCCACATCTGGATCAATTCCTCCTGCTGCTAACCAATAACGCAACAGTAAATTGTGCATTGATGCTGGATGTACTACCCCCATGCGGTGCATCTGATCTCGGGTCTGTAACAGATATGATTTGAAATCAGATAGAGTATATATCCCCTGTTCATAGAATCTTTTGGCTAGGGTAATGGCATTACCATTACGGGTCATGGTTAAGGAGGTGACAATTGGTAGGGGCTGACTTTTATTACCCCCCAAAGATAACCACATGGGCATACCCGATGGCATTTGAGCAGCATCTAAATAACCGCCATTAATACCATCAACAATACCTCGCCAATTACTTTCTCTGACCAAATGAACTTCGTCTAAACCATGTTTGGCAAACAAACCCTTTTCTTGGGCTATTGCCAAGGGCGCGCAGGCTGTAATCGGCAAAAAACCAACTTCCAAATTGACTTTTTCTAAGCCATGACGGGCAATATTGGGAGTTTTCCTAGCCCGCAGTTTCTTGATTCTTTTTTGCTGGTTGAGGAAGTAAATCATCTCGCTACGTAGGGTATAGTAACTGGGATGCTCTACCACTTCCATCCGTTTGCGAGGACGTGGAATATCTACTTCTAAAATATCCCCAATTTTGGACTCTGGTCCGTTGGTTAACATGACGATTCTATCTGATAATAAAACAGCTTCATCCACGTCATGGGTCACCATTACCGCAGTTACCTGATTCTCTTCACAAATTTGCATTAATTGTTCCTGCAAATTTCCCCTGGTCAGTGCATCTAAGGCGCCAAAAGGTTCATCCAACAATAACAATTTAGGACGGATTGCTAAGGCACGGGCAATGGCTACTCTTTGTTTTTGTCCACCTGATAACATCGATGGTTGTTTGTCTGCATGGGGACGTAAACCTACCATGTCTATATGTCTTTCAACCACAGATTTACGTTCTCCTGCTGGCATTCCATGTAGCACGGAATCTACTGCTAGGGCAATATTTTCTCTCACGGTTCGCCATGGTAATAGAGAGTAGTTTTGAAAGACTACCATTCTATCTGGACCGGGTTTCTTGATTCTCTGTCCTTCTAGGGTGACTAAACCCTCTGTGGGTAAATCCAGTCCAGCAATCATATTTAAGAGGGTGGATTTACCACAACCGGAGTGGCCAATGAGAGAAACAAATTCACCCTTTTTAATTTGTAGGTCAATACCTTTGAGGGCAATATATTGACCGCCATTACTTAGTTCAAAGACTTTGTCAATTTGATCAACAGCAACAAATACAGACATAGGTTTGTTTTGTGGATTGTAGATGAGGGAAAGTGAGTGAGGAAAATCGGAAGAGTAACTATTAAGTAACTATTTTTGCTCTGGTAAAATTCTTGTTTGTAACCAAGCCATTAATTTATCAAGTAGTAAACCCACAACCCCAATGTAAACCAGGGCTAAGATGACTTCACTAACCTTGTTAGCTTGATAAGCATCCCAGATAAAGAACCCAATACCAACAATACCGGACATGACGATTTCTGCTGCGATAATCGCTAACCATGCCAAGCCAATGGAAATCCTTAACCCTGTAAAAATGTAGGGTAAAGCTGCGGGAATCAAGATGTTTAAGAAATACTCTTTTTGGGAAAGTTGTAGGACTTTAGCCACATTATTATAATCGGTGGGTATTTCCTTCACACCAACCGCAGTGTTAATGAGAATCGGCCAAAGGGAGGTGATAAAAATTACGAACAATGCCGCTGGTTCGTTCTGTCTCAACGCAGCCAAGGAAATAGGTACCCAGGCTAAAGGTGGTACTGTCCTCAGTAATTGAAATAGGGGATCTAAAGCCTTAGACATGGTAGAATTTACACCAATCAAAATGCCTAAACCTATCCCTACCACAGCAGCTAATGTATAACTAATGGCTACTCTTTGTAAACTGGCAAAAACTTGCCAAAACAAACCTTTGTCAATCCCACCTCGATCATAAAATGGGTAAATAATCAATTGCCAAGTGTCTTGTACTACTTGAATTGGTCCGGGTAACGTACCACCTGTCAGAGAAAATATCTGCCAAACAACCAAAAAGGCCACTATGGCAACAAGTGGGGGTAGAATTTCTGGGGTCTGTTTAGTGATAAATGCCACTATGAAATTCTCGGAACTGTTGTTACTAGTACGGCGTTTGGCAGTGAATGTTGTCATTTTTTTATCCTTTTGTACTCTATGGATTTCAGTCGGTGATCGAACAATACCATCATCAATTTTCCCATACATGTCTGAAACCCAATAAGATCCTAGGGATATTAATGAGGTTTCAGGGTCTTGGCTACAGTATTGATTAAAGCGATCAAATGTTCACTTTTTTGATTTTCAAGCTCTTTAAGTACCCACGGGGATCCGAAGGATCAAATGTAGTACCATCAAAGAACTTCTCTACACCACGGGATGTGCTAGTCGGAATATCAGCATCGGGTATACCCGCTTCTTTGGCAGCTTCCCGCCATATATTTTCTTTGTTAACTCTGTTGATTATATCCTCTGATTTTTCTAGGTATTCTGGTGGGAGGAATCCCCAACGAATACTTTCAGTTAAAAACCACAGGTCATGGCTTTTATATGGATAGGAAACACTACCTCTTTCATCTTTCCAATATAATACTGCCATTGACTTATCTTTGACCTGTTGGCCATCTCCCATATCATAGTTACCCTGGAAGGGGTCTGTCAGGAAGGTAGGTGATAGGTTATAGTAGTTAGGGCGAGCTAAAATGTTGGCAGCAGTTTCTCTGTTCTCAAATTTATCTAACCACTGCTGTGCCTCCATAACTGCTTTTAAAATCGCTTTTGTAGCCTTCGGGTTAGCATCTACCCACTCCCCTCTTATGGCAAGGTATTCCTCAGGGTGATTCTTCCATATTTGGGCAGTCAGTGCGGAGATAAAACCTATTTTATCTTTCACGATTCTATAAGGCCAAGGATCTCCCGTGCTGAAAGCGTCCACAGTTCCAGTTCTCATGTTGGCCACAGTCTGAGCTGTAGGTACGGGAATTAATTTCACGTCAGTATCAGGATTCACACCTCCCGCTGCTAACCAGTAACGCAGCCAAAATTCTTGATTAACTTTTGCAAAAGTAAATGCTGCTGTAAAAGGTGATGGGGTTGATTTTAATTTATCAAAAACTGCCTTACCACCCTTGGACAGGTCTAAACTAATCTGCTTACCTGCGTGCTTACTAGCGATCGCAATGCCGTTACCCTGTGTATTTAATTGAGCCAGTATATACATGGGTATTTTGGCGTTTCCTTTAGTAATTAACCCCTCAGTGATTAAGTGTGGCATGGGCATTTGGTACTGTCCACCATCTACACCTCCTCCTGCAGAACCAATTTCCGTGTTATCTCGCATGGAACCCCAAGATGCTTGTTTGGCAAGTTCAACTTCGGTCATTCCCCATCTTTTAAAGAATCCTAACTCCTGGGCAATAATTAACGGTGCAGCTTCCACAATGGGAAGATATCCTAACTTAACCTTGGTGGTTTCTGGTGTGATCTCTGGTGTTAGGTTTACTGCTTCTACCTGTTGACTTTGGGAGCTTGTTCCTCCACCCTTTTCTGGTGGATTTCCTAAACATCCTTTAATGAATACCGCACCGGTGGCAATTCCAGCTGTGGTAAGGAATTTGCGTCGGGAAGTTTGACTCCATGATCCGGACATAAGTTTATCTCCTGTTGTTAATACCTGTTTTTACCTGGGAAAACTCTGGTTGAGTCAGAGTCTAATTTTTCGCTATAAGAAACTCTGTACTAGTGAAAGCTTAAACAGATTTTCCTAGCATAAGTTTGATTCATGATTTCGATTAGGCTATAGACTTTTGTTAATCTCTTACTACTTGCTATCCCCTGATTACACCCCCTGGTTAATTAGTTATCTTGGATGGGATCAACTGTTTCCTGTCAACCGGTCAAACTTAGTGTACAGGGTTTTAAAAAAAATAGATCACTGGTCAACAGGAAATTGTACACAAATATTGGATTAGATATATAAGAAAAAATTTATATTTTTAACCCAATAGTTATCATTGTTCCCAACCTATGGTTTAATTATTCTGGATGTCAATATAATGACAAAAAAGTTAATAGAATAGATGAAAATAATTTTTCCCATAGATTTTAATTTATGGAATACGTCTGGTGTATATCATCCCCTAGCAAAATTAAAGTAGAATTAAGTAAAGATCCAATGAAAATCATTGCTTACAGTTATACAGATCCACTTTTAGAAACTGCACCCGATGACTCTATTTGGGGTTGGGAGGTAGATAAGATTTATCATGACCTGGGAGGAAGGTCTCAATTACAACAGTTAATCTGGGACTGCCATTCCCCTACCTATCTTCTGATTAGACGTTTAGAAGAACTGGGAGATACTCTACAACAAGTGGGCGATCGCCTGAATCAACTAGAAACTATGGGAGTAATAATTATTGCTATAGAACAACCATATATATCGGAAAATGTTGAGGTACCCCTGACTATGCTGGATTTAGCCCAGGAAATTCAAAGCCAACAGCGTAGTCGTCGTATTCGTCGTGGACACGCCAAAAATCGTCTGGAAGCCTTGCGACCACCTGGTAAGATTCCCTATGGCTATCGGGTCAGTAAGGGAAAGTACATTATTGATCGCAGTACATCTCCCGTAGTCAAAGAATTTATTGATCACTTTTTACTCTATGCTTCTGTACGGGGTGCAGTTCGTTACCTAGCCAAAAAATACGGTAAAAAAATCTCCGTTACCACTGGTAGACGGTGGTTAACCAATCCTGTTTATCGTGGTGACACTATTTATCAAAATGGAGAAACTATCCCTAACACCCATCCTGGTATAATATCTAAGGAAGAATCAGCCCAAGTTGACAGAATTTTACGCAGTAATAGTCGTTTATCATCCCGTACAGCTAGTGCGCCCTATTCCTTAGCTGGACTAGTCCTATGTAATCAATGCCAACAAAAAATGAATATTAACCGGGTTACACACTCTTTCCAATCACAAGAGTACCTATATTTGCGAAACACCAAGTGTCCCCAAAATCCTAAATGTCATTCTATTTCTTATCAACAGGTTCTAACCAGAACCATTGAAACTATTTGTCAAAATTTACCTACAGCTGTTGCCCAAGTAAATTTTACCCAATTAGATAATATGAAAAAAAAGTTAACTGCTCAAATTGTAAGTCAACAAGAAATTCTTGACCAGTTACCCGTCTTAATAGAAACGGGAGTGCTAGATCAAGAAACAGCAAAATTAAGGCGTTATAAACTCCAGACAGAAATTTCTCAACTGGAGTCTCAGTTGGCTATTCTCCCTCCCGTGAATTTGTCCTCCGTTGCACAAGCTGTCTCCATTCCACAGTTCTGGATGGACTTATCGGAGGTAGAAAGGCGTTTTTACCTCCGAGAATTTATTCGTCAAATAGAGATTATTCGTCAAGGTGAAAATTGGAATTTACAAATCATCTTCAGTTTTTAAAAACTACTCCCTAATTCCCCGTTCCCTTGTTCCCTTTACCCGTATTTCTCACATTCATAACTTTACCTAGTAAGTCAAACCAAAAAGGCGCACCCATAGCAATGGCAAAACCACTGACTAGCCAACCCATTATCATATTAGAACTTACAACCGAGACACCATTAATTTTGATCGGATTAGTCCCCAGTTGCTCAGCTAAGTTTTTTTCACTCCAACCAATGGGTAAACTAATATCCTCTAATATCTGATTGGTGTCAATACTTTTCAAGTTAGGATCCAGCACTTGCTGATCTATGGTCTGTTGAGCTTTATAAACAATTGCTTCCCTCAACGCTGTATCCTTCGATAACCGATCAATAATGTAAAAGGTATCCGCGTTAGCACCAAAAGCTATAACAATACCAATTAAAATTGCCACCCCTTTGGCATTACGTTTATAAACACCTCCAGCTCTTTGCATGGAACTATCAAAAGAATTTTCTATTTCTTGTCTTAATACCCGTATCCCCTCCTCTGTAGTTTTGGCTTTATACTGGGCTCGCTTGGCCATGGTCGCAATGTTATGCTTCATTCCCGGTGGTAAGCTATCAATCAAATCTCTAATGGTGGCATATTTTTCACTATCTCTCTGTTGTAAACTACTTTGAATTTCATTATATCCAGCTTTACCAGTTTCCATTAATTGGATAATTTCACTAATACTGGGCTTGAGACCCGCAACAGTAATTGCTTTCTCAAGACTAGGAAAAATATGATTTTGTAAAGTTTGCAACCGCTTGTGTGTTTCCATTAACGCTGGATGATTATTTTCAATATTAGCTTGAAAATTGTTGATATATTTGCTTAAACTATCCTGCATCCGATTCACACTAGTATCTACATCAAATCTTTGATTTTTAAAGTCATCCACAATTTGCCTATATTCAGAGTCTAGATTCACAAAATCATCATTAATATCATGAGTAACATTAGTTGATAACTCACTAGCTGCTATTTGTCTTAAAGACCTGGTTAAAATTAGTTTAATTTCTCGCAAATGTTGAATTTTAAAATTTTCTAACCTCACTTCTGCAAGAGCATGAATGATTTTAGGCACTTTTAACTCCTCTAATAAACCAGAAACAAAACTGTCACTAGAGATATAGGAAGGTCCACTATTTTGATTGGCAAAAATTTTGTTTTCCGGTGATGATCTAGAAACCAAATTTTTGACTGAACGAACTATGTCAGCTACCTTCCAGGTCATTTTTCTGGGTAAGGTTGATAAAAATCCCTTTGTTTCCTGGTTAATGCTCCTAATGATAGGATTATTATAAATCCTATTCACCAGGTCCAGTACATCCTTAGTATCTGAATTCTTTACATCCCCTGCTAAGAATATCTCAATAGATTTTTTCAGATGTACCGCTCGCCATTGCAAAACAGTAGCAATTAGCTCTTGAATCTCCGAGGCTAACAAACTTAAAATTAGGTAGGTGAAAACTAATCCTAGGGCTATATCCAAAACAACAGGTAGGTTCATTGGTAAACTCCTTATAACAGACTGGTCAAGTTGGTTTTGTGTCACTTATAACATTTAATTGACGCAAAAAATGTTAAATTGTTTAAAAAATAACTAAGAAAAGTTTTGTTCAAAAAATTATTATTTTCTGCTGAAAACTGCGCTATTTTTAGATCTAGTTATTACTTGTCAGCACAAACAATTAATACAGGGTGACACAGAGCAAATGGAGATCCGATCAGTCAGCAAAATTATCAGTAAAATTATTACTATGGAATATGCAAGAAGGAAGTTATATTTGGATTTGGCCACAACAACAGTATGGTGCAGTTAATAACCGGACTGATAGGATATTTCTAACCATACTAGTCCTAGCAGCAATATTACTATTTATTATTGATCTTGGTGAAGCACCACTTACCAGTCAGGAAATTTCCGTTTCTGTAGTAGCCAGTAAAATTTCTCAAATAGGTACTATAGGCTACTCTACTTCTGACAGTGTGCTTACACCTCATCTTATCCACTGGTTAGTAGCTCTGGCGTATTTTCTGGGAGGTAACAACGAATGGACAACCCGTCTTCCAGCAGCTATTCTTACCTCCTTTTCCGTACCCCTATTGTACTGTATTGCTAGAGAGACTTTTCGGATTCGGGCTATTGCTATTTATAGTTCATTTATTTATCTTACTATTTTACCAGTGGTTTGCTATGGCAGGTTAGCTATATCAGATGGTATATTTACCACCATGTTAATGGTTCTAATTTTGTCCGTTTTGAGATCGCGCCGAGATTTGCGCTACTGTTTGGGTATAGGAATCTGTTTGGGAATGATTTGCCTGACTAAGGGACTATTAGCAATATTATTAACCTTTATAATGGTAATGGTGTTTCTATTTTGGGACACACCAAGAATCCTGATTAGTTCCTATTTATGGCTAGGAATTTTTATTGGTTTATTACCCTCCCTAACCTGGTACATTTGTCAACTAGTAGAACACAACCACTGGTCAGGGGACTGGGGAAATCAAACCCAACCTCCCTGGTACTATTGTGTGGAGTTGATAAAATGGACTTGGCCGTGGCTGGTGTTTTTACCGCAAACCATTAGAGCTACTTGGGAAAACCGCAATTTTAGCTGGGCAAAATTGACTATGGTCTGGGGTGGAGTCTATTTACTGATGATATCCTTAGTCAAATTTAAACTGACTTGGTACTTATTTCCTGTGTATCCCAGTTTGGCATTGGCCTTGGGATTCTACTTGACAACAATTGAAGACTGGACTTCATTTTTTTCCTACCCTCGGATTTGGGTGATCAGTTTTGCCATTTTGTCTCTGGTGGCCTCTGGAGCTAGTATTTATCTGGGGTTAACAATTCCTGGAACAACTGAACTACAGGTAGTCCTGGGAACTGCGGCCATAACCATGATTTTAGCCGCAATCCTAGCACAAAAACAAGACCGGCAATTTTTGCCCATTCTGGTCTGGGGAAGTTACATTTCCCTACTTCTGCTAGTTCGCTCTCACCACTGGATATGGTAAGCCAAAAAAATACTAAATTCCCAATCCCATCTATCAAAGGTGACGTAATTGATTAGGGTACTGTTTATAACTAGTGTTTTGTTCAGTGATTACCATTGTCGTCAATATCACGCTAATTCCCACTCCCACTAGGAGCAAGTATCGCCTGAGGGAAAACAAGTCGCGTACCAATCTCGATAAGGGTTGACTTTGACGGCGCAATGCCGAACCCAAAACAATTTTCCGCCAGCTAAAGGGGTCACGCACATAGTGACCACTTTTGCAAACTACTAGCCTTTCGTGACAGAACGGACAGGTGAAAAGTCCCATGTACGTCCCAAAGGATTTTCTTGTGTTACTCCCCCGGCAAATCGGGCAGCTTAGATGATTACTATCAGAAATGTTTATGTTCATTTATGGAATTTGCCCAGTCAATGGAATAGACAACTGGGAATTTAGTCACAGTTTCTCTTCCAATAGTTGTTTACTAGGTAAATTATGCCTCACAATAAAGACTAACAGATAAAAATTAAATTTTTCGTTATATTTACTGGTTTTCCATGAGCTTATTGCCCCCCACACAAATGCATAAGGTATTTCAACCGACTACCTTTCCTCATATTTCCACTTTCTTAACTAATCTGATTCGCCGTTTCGAGCCATCCCAGGAAACGGTGGTATTATTTCTAGCTATACTTATCGGTAGTGGTACAGGTATGGGTGTAGTAACCTTTCACTATCTAATTGAATTTGTTCACGACTTAATGTTAGAAAACCTAATGGCATCCATAGGAAGGTGGGGAGCTTGGACTTTAGCTTGTGTTCCTACCTTGGGTGGCATAGTTGTTGGTTTAATGCGTTGGCGCACTCAGGATTTTGGTCCTGGGCTTTTGTCTTTAATTGCTGTTTCCCAAGGGAAGGAAGTTAAGCAAAAACTTCGTCCCGTTACCAAAATGATAGCTGCTGGTGTTTCTTTGGGTAGTGGTGCTTCCCTAGGTCCAGAGGGTCCGAGTGTGGAAATTGGGGCAAATTTTGGGGTTTTATTCTCAGATGTCTTACAAGTTTCTCAAGAACGACAAAGACTGTTAATAGGAGCAGGCGCTGCTGCTGGTTTAGCCGCTGGGTTTAATGCTCCCATTGCTGGGGTGTTTTTTGCCTTGGAAGTGGTTTTGGGCGCTACCTCTTTTGCTACTTCGGCAGTTAGTATAGTTTTACTAGCAGCAGTGGTGGCAGCCTTAATCGCCCAAATTGGTTTGGGCGGTCAACCGGCTTTTACTTTACCTGCATACGAGGTTCGTAGTCTTTTGGAGTTACCCCTATATCTGGGTTTAGGTTTGGGAGCTAGTGTGGTAGCTCTTACTTATAAACAATCTATTAGCATGGCCCAAAACTTGTTTAATGGCAAATTTAAGGGTCTGGCATTTTTAGGTAAGATTCCCAAACCTATACAACCAGTTATCGGTGGTTTTCTGGTTGGTTTGGTAGCTTTAAAGTATCCCCAAATTTTGGGTATTGGTTATGGAACCGTGGAAGCTATTTTACAAGACCGGGAATTTTCTTTGTATCTCTTGCTGGCTTTAATGTTGTTAAAACTATTAGCAACGGCAATTAGTTCGGCCAGTGGTTTTGTGGGGGGACTTTTTGCCCCAGCAATGTTTTTAGGCGCATCCCTGGGTTCTGCATACGGAAAGTTCCTGTCCTTGATATTCCCAAGTGTAGCTGAGTATATGGCTGCACCCCCCGCTTATGCCATGGTTGGTATGGCTGCTGTTTTGGCTGCCAGTGTTCGAGCTCCTTTAACTGCTATATTAATGTTATTTGAACTGACCCGTGACTACCGTATTGTTTTGCCTTTAATGGCAGCAGTGGGTTTAAGTATATGGCTCATGGAATTGATTAAACCTACTGTTAGTTCCAATGTGAACCTACAACAAATTGGTCTTGCGGAATTAAAAGATCACAAATTGGAAGTAATTCAAACCACTTCTGTTGCTGAGGCCATCCATTTCCACCCCAAAAAAATCCCTGCCAATCTTAGCGTGCTAGAAGCAGCTTTGGAAATGATCCATGATCATGTTCCTAGCGCCCTAGTGATTGATGCTAATGAAAAATTGGTGGGTATTGTCTCTTTGGATGATATTAATCGCACCCTTTCTCGCTGGGAAAACTACCAAACTCCCTCTGACCAACTAAAACCCGATTTTTTTGGTCAAACCATTCTCGATATTTGTACCACCGATATCCTTTATGCTTGGCAAGATGAACCTTTGTCTGAGGCTTTAGACCGTATGGCACTCAGAGGACTGCAGCAATTACCGGTATTAGACAGGCATAATCCTGATTGTATTGTGGGTTTGTTAGAACAAAAGGAAATTGCTTTAACCTGTAATTTAGCAACTACTCGCAAAGCAGTAGAGCCTTATTTATCTAAAGACTGCTGAAGTAATGAAAACTCCCCGCTTTAAAAAGACGGGGATTCGGAAATTTTCGATAATTAGGCTGTTACTTCTTCCAGCTGATCATCATCTTCTCTTTCTTCTGGCTCTACTTGTCGCAGTCGAATATGCTTTTTACCTAAGGTGATGACAAATTCATCGCCGGGTTTTAGATTCATCTGTTTTGTGTAAGCTGAACCTATGAGTAAATTGTTGTTCGACTGGACGCTAACTCTATAGCTGGCACTCCTTCCACCACGACCGTTGGCACCGGGTGCACCATCTAACTGAATACCCTCGGCCTCAATTAAGGCGTTCAAGAACTTCATTATATTCACCCGCTCTATGCCATTCTTGGTAATGGTATAGTAGCCACACTGTTTAGCTTTCTCTTCCCTGGTTTCGCTCCCTAGCTCCTTAACCCTTTGGAGCAGTTCTTCACCAACAAGAGGATCAATTTTCTTTTGCTTAGGCATCAACTTTGGCTGGAATTGGATAACTGAAGTGGTTGATTCGATTTGATTTTAACTGATACCCGAGCCAATGGGAAGCCCCTAAATTGGTTCCCCAAACCTGCTCTTAGTTTACAGTTAAACTATATGGAAATTATAATAGAAATTGTTGCACAATTATCTATTTTGTCAAGGGGTTTTTTTGAAGAAAATTTTCTCCCTCCTCCTACCTTTAGGTGGATAAGTTGATTTGTACACTGATTTTCAGGATCGAATTCATTAAGTTTTTTAAACCCCTGTCAATATTTCCTAGGTTGGAGGAAGATGGGGGAGAAAGTTTGTTGAGCGGGTTAACTATAAAGATGAAATTAACTACCAGGGGACACTATAGTGTAAAGGCGTTGCTGGATTTGAGTTTACAACCAAAATATGGGCCTGCTTCCGTGAAGGTGATCGCCTCGCGGCAAGAAATTCCTGCTGCTTATTTAGAAAAGCTATTGATAGAAATGCGTCATGCTGGTTTAGTTCACTCCCTACGTGGGAGTATTGGTGGCTATAAATTAGCAAGACACCCTCAACAAATTTCCATAGGGGAGATTTTAGAAGCGGTGGGGGAAAATATCACTGATTTGGCTGTGAAAGTTTCACCATCCACACAAGCTGAAGATTGGGTAACATTTACTTTGTGGCAAAGACTCAACCAAAAGTTACGAGAATCTCTATATAGTATTACCTTGGCTGACCTCTATTATGATGCTAGAAGCAGACAAGCTGCTGTTGGGGAAGAAGCAAGTTTTGTGGTTTAGTTGGAATTGGATATGAGCTACATCATATTAATAATGGCTGCTTTCTTAGATTACATCATTGGTGATCCCTGGGGTTGGCCTCACCCTGTTAGGGTAATGGGTTGGTTTATTTCTGGTTGGACTCAATTTTCCTGGCAACACTTCTATGGCCCCCTATCACAGCGTCTAGCTGGTATTGGTTTGGCCTTGACTACAATTGGTGCTGCTGCTGTATCTGGGTGGCTGATTGTTCATATTGCTCAATGGTTACACCCCTGGTTAGGTATTACTGTTGCCAGTATTTTGCTAGCCAGTTGTTTTGCCCTTCACAGTTTAACCAAAGCTGCTTTGGATGTTATCAAACCTTTAAGTGATGGCCAATTATCACAAGCTCGAGAGATTCTCAGTCAATACGTGGGTAGAGATACAGCAGATCTCTCGGAATCAGAAATCCTGCGAGCAGTTTTAGAAACCGTGACGGAAAATGCCACTGATGGGGTTATGGCTCCCCTATTTTATGCTATTATCGGTATATTGATTCCCGCTGTTGGTCCTATTCCTTTGGCCCTAGGTTATAAAGCCAGTAGCACTTTAGATTCTATGGTTGGTTATCGAGAACCTCCCTATACCTATATCGGTTGGTTTAGTGCTAAACTAGAAGATTGTTTGACTTGGGTTCCCTGTCGTTTAACAGTCATCACCTTGGCTATTTTGTCACTTAAACCCCTGCGTGTTTGGCGTCTTTGTAGGCGGGATGCCATCCAAGACCCTAGCCCCAATTCTGGTTGGAGTGAATGCGCCTATGCTGCCATTTTGGGCGTCCAGATGGGAGGATTAAACTGGTATAAAGGAGTAGCTAAGTATAAGCCACTTTTAGGAGATCCTATTTATCCCATTACTTCTACTTCCATTTATCGAGCTTTACAATTAACTCGATATTCCTTTTTACTTTGGTTAGGGTTGACAATTATAGCATATAAAATTATCACAACTTATTATATTAACTATCATGTCTACTAAGGTAGTTGAAATTCTCTCCTCGGAAGAATTACGTCGTACTTCAATTCGTCTGGCTTCTCAAATTGTAGAAAAGACTCGGGATTTATCACAGTTAGTTTTTTTAGGTATCTACACCAGAGGAGTATGTCTAGCCAAGTTATTGGCACGTCAAGTCGAAAATTTAGAAGGTATCAGCGTCTCCGTGGGAGCATTGGATATCACATTCTATCGTGACGACCTAGACAAAATTGGACCAAGAACCCCAGCTAAAACTCACATACCTTTTGATTTGACGGGTAAAACTGTGATTTTGGTGGATGATGTGATTTTTAAAGGTAGAACTATTCGCGCAGCTCTGAATGCTGTTAATGAATATGGTAGACCGGAACTAATTCGTTTAGCAGTTCTAGTAGACCGGGGTCACCGAGAATTACCTATTCATCCAGATTTTATCGGTAAAAAATTACCAACTACCAAGGAAGAAATTGTTAAGGTTTACCTGCAAGATTTTGATGGTAGGGACGCAGTGGAGTTAATCAGCAATTAATTGATGGCAAAATTATTTATTCCATTTACCGCACTAATGGTTTGCAATAATTGGGTAGCAGTAAAAGGTTTACATAAAAATGCTGTTACACCCATATTATAAGCTGCATTAATTTTATCACTGGGTGCTAACCCACTAAAAGCAATAATTTTTAAATGGGGATTAATTTTCTTGAGAGTTCGAATACTGGTCAATCCATCCATGGATGGCATAACTATATCAGTTAGAATCAGGGATATCTGATCTCGATGTTCCACATATAAGGCGATCGCTTCAATACCGTCATGGGCGGTCATTACCCGATAGTTATAATTCTCTAGTGATGCTTTTGTTATTTCACAAATAGCTGGTTCATCATCAACCACCAAAATGGTTTCTCCGTGACCACGAGGAGGGGATATTTCTGTGGTCTCCATAATTTCACTTGTATCTTGAGCTGGTAAATAAACTTGAAACTCACTACCCTTGTTTTCTCGACTGTAAACATTAATAAAACCACCATGAGCTTTAACAATCCCCAAAACCGTAGAAAGTCCTAAACCCGTACCCTGACCAACATCCTTAGTGGTGAAGAAAGGTTCAAATATCCGATCAATAAGAGTTGGTTTAATACCTACACCCGTATCTCTGATGCTAATTAACACATAAGCACCTGGTTTAAAATCAGTATGTGTTTGGATATAATGGTTATCAATCAATAGATTTTCAGATTTAATACTTAAAGTACCACCATTGGGCATAGCATCCCGGGCATTGATACATAAATTCATTAAAACCTGATGTAATTGAGTAGCATCACCACAGACAGTCCATAGACTTTGAGGAATTTCAGTGGTGAGAATAATAGATTTAGGGAATGTTTCTTTAATAATATTCTGAATTTCTATGAGTAAGTGTTTTATTTGTAAAATAGTCCGTTCCCCTTCCATACCTCTAGCAAAGGATAACACTTGTTTCACCAAATTTGCTCCACGTTTAGCATTAGCAATTAATATAGGTATGAGTTGACGAGGTTTTTCATCTTTCACTTGAGTTTCTAAGATTTGTGCCGTCATCAAAATTGGGGTGAGAACATTATTTAAATCATGAGCAATACCACTAGCCAAAGTACCAATACTTTCTAATCTTTGAGCCCGTATAAATTTCTGCTCCAATTGCTTTTTTTGGGTAATATCAGTATTAACTACTAAAATAGATTGATGTTTACGGTTGAAGGTCATTACTAATGTCCAGCGACTAGCAACAATTACTTCTTGCTGGGACTTATTAATTTGTGTCAGTTCCCCCTCCCAATTTCCATAGCTTGTTAGCACTTTAAGCACCCGGGAAAGTTGAGGTAACTTTTCTGCTGAAAATAAGTGATGAATTTGTTTTGTCATTGCTATTTCCTCAGACCAACCATATATACGTTCTGCTGCTTTATTCCAAAATAAAATGTGCTGATGATCTAAATCAGTTACAAAAATCGCGTCATTAGACCCATCCAGCAAGATCTCTTGTTGGTGAATTTTATCATCTTTTTGTTTTTTTTCAATCGCATAACGGATGGATTTTTCTAACAAAGGGGCTGTTAATTGACTTTTTTCTAGATAATCAAACGCTCCAATTTTTATTACCTCTATATCTGATTTTATATCCTGTTTATGTGCTAACAGAATAAATGGAAAGTTCCAACCATTTTCTGTAGCCTCCCGCAATAGTTTTAAGCCATTATTACTCTCTAAATAATAGTCGACTAGATAAATATCATGTTGGTATTGGGCTATGGATTCCTTCGCCAATTGATAACTATTCACCCATTCTAAGTCGCAGGTAATCAGCTGGAATTGTCTAAACCAGCTGCGAGTTAAAATATAATCATCCTCAGCATCATTAATTAACAAAACTTTTATGATTTCATCATTCATGATTATTCGATTTTTATCATCTCCAGCAATCACAAAAAATCCACTCCCAACTGTTCATATCTTTTTACTAACTAAGTAGGGAGGCGCAATTATTTGTAGGATGGGTCGAGTCACGAGACCCGTGGTGTTGGGTTTCATACTTCAACCCAACCTACGTTAATCTTATATTTAATTTCACCGACCCACTTACACTTGTATAATACTTATATAATTAGTAGTATTTTTAAGTGTATTATTAATCCCCCTTGAGGAAGAAAAATCGGAGTTAATAACAATACCTCAGCCAAGATCCCGAAACGCAATAAAATCGTAACGCACCCTACCATATTTGGACAATTTTTTCAATGATCGGAAGAAAAGAGGTTAGAATTCCCTAGGTATAGCAGTTTAAAAGACATTTAAAAAACATGAACCCCCCGAAAATCTTAGTTAATTTACCGACTAAACCCAGAGCGGAAGACAGTTTTGCCATTACCATAGCTCCCCTATTACCAGAAGAAATATACACTGCTGCTCAAGACCTGGCCAATGGTGCGGTTGTATTGATGAGTGGTGTTGTTCGTAATCAAACCGATGGTAAGGCTGTAGTAGCATTAGAGTATCAAGCCTACGAACCTATGGCTTTGCAGGTGTTTTACCAAATTGCTATCCATATTCGTCATAAATGGACTAATGTGAATAGGGTAGTGATTCATCATCGTATTGGCAAATTGAGAGTGGGAGAAATTAGCGTCCTAGTAGCGGTAGGATCTCCCCACCGAGGTGAAGCCTTTGCTGCTTGTCAGTACGCGATAGATACCCTTAAACATCAGGCACCAATTTGGAAAAAAGAATATTGGCACGATGGTTCTAGCTCTTGGGTAAGTATTGGCTTGTGTCAACAAGAATGTTGATTTAGCAATAGGATAGAATGGATAATTAGATCCTAAAGATCTGCGGAGGGTAGGATGGGATTCAATCTCTATGAAACCGACTTTTACGGGTGGACCCTAAAACAGTCCAGGTTACTTAAACAAGGCGATTTTCGACAATTGGATATTACTAACCTAGTAGAGGAAATTGAGTCATTGGGGAAGCAAGAACGTCGGGACTTAGAAAATCGCCTAGCCATTTTAATCGGTCATTTGCTCAAGTGGGAATACCAAGCTGAAAAACGCAGTAAAAGTTGGAGGGCAACTATTCGCGAACAAAGACGCATGGTACAAAAACTGCTCAGTCAAAACCCTAGTCTTAAACCTTACTTATTGGAGTTAATTGCTGATGGGTATGAATCTGGCAAGGATTTAGTCGTGAGGGAGACTCCACTAGACTACCTAGACCTACCGGAAAAGTGTCCTTATATACCTGAGCAAATCTTGGACCGGGAATACCCCCGTGAATGATAAGTGGAAAATATTTCAGTTTGTTACTATTTTGTGTCATCCCCAGGAATATGACCTTAGACTAATGCGGGTATGAATATGATTGAAATAGGAACAAAGGTAAATGTGTCTAGCAAATGTCTTTTGCCACCAATTTGTCATTGCCCTTTCCTTTATAGCTTGTATTATGGGGTTATGGTTGCTTAGGAACAGTCAACAGCAAACAGATGAAACTGAGGAAACCGAAGCAGTTCTCTTAAGAATGAGCTTTACCTACTGGTTAGTTTATTGTATTGCCTTCACCTGTGAAAAAATTCTCATAAGCTCAGAATGGGAAGGTTTAACAATGACTCTAAGAATTACTACGGCCTTGGCATATTTTTTAACTTTCTCTTGCATCCTGAGTCTACCACTATATAAGTTCGCTGTCCATAAAGTTGAAATTGATTGAAAGCTATCATAAGGATCAAAAGAGGAGTGCTGGGAACTCCTCTCGTGATGCTTAATGCTCATGCAGTTTTCATAGCGATCGCGATCGCATTTTCCAATTCTTCCTGTGGTAAACTAGTAACCACAAACACTTCCTGTACGGTTTTACCCTGGCGTGCAATTACCTTATAACCACCGCGAATTGGTACGGAGACACGCAACTGCATTTTAGGAGCGTGTCCTTTAACTCTGCCAATTACTGCTGGCGTTACAGTAGTAATGCCATGTTGTTGACATAAACGTTCTAAAATAGGAATAAGTCCGGGAATATGGGTAGAATGATTCCAAACAAGTCTACCATCTGTTAGTTTACTCATATTAGCTAAGCTGCTTCCAGGGGGGCCATAGTCAATCCAGCGCGACGCAGCTGTTGGTGGTATAATTCCGCTTGTTCTTGAGGTCCTACCCAAACAATAGCTTGTCCCTCATAGTGTACCTGGTTAGTTAGCTCCCAAGCTTGTTCAGTGGTCATTCCCGGAATATACTTCATTAAAGATTTAGCCACATGCTCAAATGTATTAAAATCATCATTTAACACAATGACCTTATAATTGGGATAGGGTTTGCGAACTACTTGAGTTCCCTGGTCAGGGGTGACAGTAGGAGCTGAGGCCATTGCATAAACGGGAGATGGTCTTGTTTTCATAAATCAAAAACCTACGGTTGAAAAAAACACTTCAACTCTCCAGTGTAATTCAATGTTGGGAAACAGGTTGAGCTGAGGATTTTAGCCGTCCACTGGAGAGGAATAATTATAGATAGGGAAATCATGAACAGCAAAAACTCCACTTTTTCCGGACTAACATTAAAAAGCCTAGTTCTATTGTCATCTTTATTGATATGTAATAGTTTGACTATTGGAGGGTTTGAATTGTCTGCAAATGCTCAGGTACTGTCAAGTGCGGAAAGGGAAGAATTAAGTAGACTTAGGACAGAAACTAAGATTCAGAAGCAACTACAGTCGTATTTGAGTATTTGGTTGACATTGCTCAGTTTGTTTGCGGTGGGTTTAATAGCCACTCTATGGGTTTTAAGAAAGGCCATAATTAGGGATATTGTTGGACGAGCAATGAGACAAATTGGGAGTATAGAAAACTTGCAGACGGAGCTAATTGGTACTAATCAAAAGACAACTAGTTTGATTGAGTATTCACAAGATTTAGCCATGGAGTTAGAACAAAAGGTGAATCACCTGAAAACGACTATTGAGGGTGAGGGAGGGAAATTATCCGTACTTTTATCTGATTTGCCCAAGTCGAAGCAGGAATTTTTAACTGCGTTGGAAAGGGAAGTAACAGCTGCGCAGGAGAATATTAGTAGCTTAGAATTTAAGCTGAATACTCAATTGGAGCAAGTGACTCTTGCTGCGCAACAGCAAAGGGTAACTATTGAAAATATTAAAAAACTAGAATCGGAGCTATTTGCCCAGTTTTCGGAAATAAAATTATCTATAGAAAATCATCGAGATACTGCTGTTAGTGATATTAGTAATTGTCGTTCTCAGTTAGTTGAGCAGTTTGAGATTTTGGCACTGGAAACTCTAGAAAACAAAACCCAGGTTGTGGAAGCTATCACCAAAAATGCGTCGGAATTTACTGGTAATTTGTCCCAGTTACAAACCAATGCTCAAGAACAAATAAATAGCTTTACTGGTAATTTGTCCCAGTTACAAACCAATGCTCAAGAACAAATAAATAGCTTTATTGGTAATTTGTCCCAGTTACAAACCAATGCTCAGCAGAAGATGGATGTCTTTACATCTAGTTTATCAGATATAAATCAAGCCAGTAAATTACAATTATCGGATTTACAAACTGATGCTCAAAAACAAAAAGACGATATTTGCAACGATTTGGCAAAATCACAGTCCGAATTTTCTCACTACTTGCTACAGCTAAAGAACACCACTGAAAGTCGCCAAGGAGAAATAATTGATAACTGGCAAAAATCTGTTGATGAGGTTGAACAGATGCTTTTTAACCTTCACAATGATGTAGAGGAACAAAAAACTAATATATTAGAAAATCTAAAAGCTTTGGGCTTAGAGTTCCAGAAGCAAATTGGGGATTTACACAACTCTACTGAACAACGTCAGCGCAAATTCTTTCAAACCTCCCAACATTCCGTTGACCAGTTCATATCAGAGTTTACCTCTGAACTATCAGTTATGAAATCACACATTAAAAATGATCTTGATCATCAAAAAACAACCTTGATAGCACGACTAGCAAAACTAGAAAAGTTAGAGGCTCAATTTGTTGATAAACTAGAAAAATTGCAACTAGATGCGGAAAATCGCCAGTATGAAACCTTAAAAGAATTATCACAAATGACTCCCCAAACTCCCGTAAAGGAACAACAGCTATCACCACCGGGGACTGACACCAATACTATTGATGTTAATAATATTACTGATATTAATATCAATGTTGATAATCCTGATAATTTTGATCATCGGATTCAAGAAGCAGAAGAGCTGCTTTCACAAAACCGTTATGAAGATGCTTTGTCAATTTATGAAAAAATCACCAATATTCAACCCAACCAGGGAGAACATTGGTTAAAACGTGGTTTTATCCTCAATAAACTCAAAAGACATAAAGAAGCAATTGGAGCATACAATCAGGTAATTAGAATTAACCCAGCACACTACCAAGCATGGTTTGACATTGGTATTACCTGTGGTAAACTAGGTAAACATCAAGAAGCTTTCAATTGTTTTAATAAAGCCACAGAAATCAAACCGGAAGAGAGTGTTGCTTGGTTGAATCGTGGTTTATCCCTGGTGGAATTAGAAAATTACGAAGAGGCCATATTTTCCTTTGATAAAGCACTAGAAATCCAACCCAGTTCCTTTAAAATTTGGGATAAAAGAGGTTATACATTAGTCAGATTAGGAAAAGACGAGGAAGCAATTACTAACTTTAATAAAGCCCTAGAAATCAACCCAGACTACGGTAGCGCCTTATATAACAAAGCAGCTTGTTATGCACTACAAAAGAATGTAGAATTAGCCTTGATCAATTTGCAACAAGCTATAAAAAACAAACCTAGTTATAGGGAAGACGCTGCAGGTGATATAGACTTTGATGACATCAACCATGACCCCAGATTTCAACAATTAATTCATGGTGATTAAACCTGGAAAATCCCTCCTATCTCCAATCTTCCCAACTTTGATTAAAAATGGAAGTATCAGGAAAAGCAGTTGGATTTCCGTTCTGGTCAAGAATTTTCCTGAGCATCTGTAACTTAGGTTCGAATCTCGGTAAATTATCAACCAACTCATAGGGAAATATATTTTTCCTCAGTGCAAAACTCGCTACAGTCCCAGCAGCAGCACCGGAAGACCATTCAAAAGAATGGACTCGATAAGCAGCAGCAGCGATGTGACTAGTAGCAATGCTTTTACCCCCAACTATTAAATTATCAATTTTTTGGGGGATCATTGCTCGCAGTGCAATTTGAAAAGGATAAGCATAACCAGCACCCCTTCTTTCTCCAGGACGTTCTATATTACCTGGTGCTTCTGGTGGACTTTTATCCATACAAGGATGAAAATCTATAGCATAATGTCCGATACCTACTGCATCTGGAAAAATTGTGGAGCGACTACGATTTACTATCCTATCTGATGGTAGTTTACCTGTAATTACAGAAGTTGCTTCTAATCCTGCAAGGGTTGCTTTCAACTGACGATACATAGCTGGTGACAGGGTTTTGCGGTAATATTCATCATTATAATTGCGACGAGAAATATCCACTTCCCAAATACTAAACCCTTGGGGTTGTCCCCAACTAGGACGACCAATAATTCTTCTTCCCTCCCTCATATAAGGATATTTTGATAACCCATGTTCAGTTCCCATGGGTGAGTTCAAACCAGTTAATAAAATGTGATTTGGTTGGGGTTGTTTGATGTTTTCACCCAGTAAACTATCCGTATTTCCCGCTACTAGCCAGTAATAATAGGCAAGGGCGTTTTCTTCTCCTTTGCGGAGAGTTTCCGTTCTCATTCCTCCCATCCATCCACCTGGATTCAATTGACCTGTGGATTGTAACTGTTGGCGAGTATAAATTAAATTATCCTGGGCTGTTCCTGGACGGTAGTCATTACCCCAAGTCCAGTTCTGCATGGATATATCTCCAGGAGTGGGAGTGGTAAAATTAATTCCCCCAAATCTACTCCATGGACCTGTTTGGGGACTCCAAATACGACGATAGGTGAAAACTAAATCAAAGTTGGCCAGTCTGGGTAGTTCATAGCTAAAATAGGGAGCATATTGGGGATAAAATGCTGGCATGGTTTGGTTTTGTGGCTCTTTTGTGGCCTCCATGGCAAAGGTGTAGGTAAAACCTTGGGTACAATAGGGATCCCCTGTGGTACTTGAAGATGAAGGTTCCAGATAGGAAATGGGATCCACTCCCAGACGATAGGGTACATCTGCTAGAGCAATAATTTCCCCAGTTTCAGTAGTATCCACAATATACCATTGTTTGCTTTTTGGGGATGTTTTGGGAACAAAGCGAATGATGGTTTTATCCAACTGGGATGAGTTTTTATAACTGTAAGAATCCTCTATGGTCTGAGATAGGGGGAAGGTGTTCAGAGGTGGTGCATTTTTCGCTGGTCGATGTTGAATTGCGATCGCACTGTTAATGATCTTACCATTTTGAGAAATCTCTAGATCTTTAACCACGGTATTGGGAAAAAAGTGTAATTTTCCTCTTCCTTTGTTTTGTGCGTCTTGCAACATTTGGTAAAGAATCCGATGACCATCCCCGGGGAGAAAACAAGAGTCGCTTACCCAACAGTCACCGGGGTTAATTGTCCCATATTTTTTTGCAATTCGGTCTCTTAATTCTAAATATCCGCGAGAGTAAAATCTTTTGATCCGTTGGGTTGGTCTTTCATCTAGCGCTGATGTACCCTGGGCGGAAATTTGTCCCCCTAACCAGTCAGTTATTTCGGTTAAACAAACTGTGTTCCCTGCTAGTAAACTTTCGTAAGCTGTGGCAATTCCTGAAAGTCCACCACCTACAATGAGAATTTCACAGTTGACGATTTTGTCTGGATTTCGCGGTGGGTTTGCCAGGACGGAACTGGGCGAAAAGACTATGGTGAGTGTAACAACACCTGTTAGTATTTGATTGGCTTTTTTCTGTTTACTTTTCATGCAATTCGCTTTATAACCTACTTAACTGTTTTGGCTTTATAGCCCGAAAATGAGTCAAAACGCCTACTCTCACTTTTACCCACCGTTCTGACTAAAGCTATAATAGCAAAAGGATTTATCTTCTATATAGATTTTCCTCGGTTGGGGTTGAGAAAACCCAAAAAACCACGGGATTGCCTGGTCAAATTATTTATATATGTATATATAGGGGTAAATAATAAGAAAAAATTATGTTTATAGGGGGTTGAGATAAGTTTTTCTGTGGTCGAAGTTGAAGTATGAAACCCAACACCCGCATGGATAACCCATACTACAAATAATTGTCCCTCCCTACAAGCGATCGCTCTTTCACGAAGGGTGGAATATCAAATATTAGTGGGTAGTATTGAAAGACCAGCGGGATGGTGATTTACAAAAAAGGAAAAGCGATCGCGAATATCAAATACTAGTGAGTGGAATTAAATATAAGACAATGTAGGTTGGGTTGAAGTATGAAACCAAACATCCCCAACCCATCCTATAAATAATTGTACCTACCTACAAGCGATCGCGAATATCAAATAGTAGTGAGTGGAATTAAATATAAGACAATGTAGGTTGGGTTGAAGGATGAAACCCAACACCCGCATGGATAAACCATCCTACAAATAATTGTGCCTCCCTACAAGCGATCGCTCTTTCGCGAAGGGGGGAACATCAAATATTAGTAGTACAGTTTAATTATGGGAACTCTTATAGTTGACTAGTTTATGTCCTAATCTTGATGGCTACAGCTATATATGATTGAGTGATGATAAGTGATGATTTTTGTATTAACCAATCCTGATTCAGAATCGATAAAAATACCCCTAATTAGTTTCTATGTAGGTAGAGACCTTTTAGAGGTATTTTGAAGTCATTAATGTTTTTTGCAAGCAAGGGGGAATGCAACCAAGAAATTTGATAATTGATTAACTGCAATTGTTAAAACAACCCAGCTCTGACTAGAGTATTCCCTATGAATAGACCTTAGTTATATCTCATGTAGAAGATATAACGTTTTCCCCCCTGTCTCATCTATCCTAAGATATAGTTAATATCTACCCTAGGATATATTGACTAATTTATCATATATATGATAGAGGAAGATTGATTTACAGACTAATAGCTCATTCTAAATAATTAGGAAAAGGTTATATTAGGTTAATTGCTAATTCCTCGCTACTATAAAGTAAGCAAAGTAAGTAATATTGATTAAGCGTAATTTACTATGAATGGTTTACCTCGTCGTTATCACATTACCACATTCGGTTGCCAAATGAATAAAGCTGACTCAGAGCGCATGGCTGGTATACTGGAAGATATGGGCTTTGAATGGTCAGAAAATCCTCAGAATGCTAATCTGATTGTCTACAATACTTGCACTATTCGGGACAATGCAGAACAAAAGGTTTACTCTTATTTGGGTAGACAGGCTAAACGTAAACACCAAGAACCGGATTTGACTCTGGTTGTTGCTGGCTGTGTGGCACAACAAGAAGGCCAGGCTTTGTTGCGACGAGTGCCAGAATTAGATTTGGTTATGGGTCCCCAATATGCTAACCGCTTGAAGGATTTATTGGATTCGGTTTTTGCGGGTAATCAAGTAGTAGCTACAGAAGAGGTACACATATTAGAGGATATTACCCAGCCCCGTCGTGATAGTCGGGTAACTGCTTGGGTGAACGTAATTTACGGTTGTAATGAACGTTGTACCTATTGTGTAGTCCCTAATGTCCGGGGTGTGGAACAGTCTCGTACCCCTGAAGCTATTCGTGGAGAAATGGAAATTCTGGGTCAACAGGGTTATCGGGAAATCACTCTTTTGGGTCAAAATATTGATGCTTATGGCAGAGATTTACCCGGTTCAACCGCTGAAGGTCGCCATCTGCACACCTTTACCGATTTACTCTATTATGTCCACGATGTGCCGGGTATTGAAAGAATTAGATTTGCTACTAGTCATCCTCGCTACTTTACAGAAAGGCTGATTAAAGCATGTGCAGAGCTACCCAAAATTTGTGAACACTTTCATATTCCCTTCCAGTCCGGGGATAATGAAATATTGAAGGCCATGTCCCGAGGTTATACTCAAGAGAAATATCGGCGGATCATTAACACAATTCGTAGCTATATGCCAGATGCTTCTATCAGCGCAGATGCTATTGTGGGATTTCCCGGAGAAACAGAAATACAGTTTGAAAATACTCTACAATTGGTTGATGACATTGGATTTGACCATTTAAATACTGCTGCTTACTCACCCCGTCCCGGTACTCCAGCAGCACTGTGGGATAATCAGTTGAGTGAAGAAATCAAGAGCGATCGCCTGCAAAGATTGAATCACTTAGTTAATGTGAAAGCAGCACAGCGATCGCAGCGTTACCTAGGGAGAATGGAGGAAGTATTGGTAGAAGATCAAAATCCCAAGGATCAATCCCAGGTCATGGGTAGAACCAGGGGAAACCGTCTGGCCTTCTTTCAGGGGGATATCAATCAACTGAGAGGAAAAATGGTCAGGGTACAAATTCAGGAGGTTCGCGCTTTTAGTTTAAGTGGTGAACTGGTGGAGTAAGATCTTCATAGGTCAAACTATCTATATTCTCAAATCTTTGCCTGCTTTTTGCCTATAATCTACAATGGGCAAATCTTGACATTTATTTATTCAGACCGAAAAAAGAACTTACTATGCGAACTCACTATTGCGGAGAACCTCGAAAACATCATATTGGAGAAAATGTAATATTATATGGTTGGGTAGACCGTCACCGCGATCATGGAGGTGTAATTTTCCTAGACCTGCGCGATCGCTCTGGTATTGTGCAAGTTGTAAGCGATCCACAGCGCACTCCAGAATCTTATCAAATAGCCAATAGCATACGCAACGAATACGTCCTCAAAATCACTGGTAGAGTGACGGAGCGTCCAGCTGAATCCCTGAATCCCCGTTTGCTCACGGGTGAAGTAGAAGTATACGCAGATCATATAGAACTACTCAATTCCGTTAGTAAGAATTTACCTTTTCAGGTTTCCAGTGGGGAGACGGAGAATGTGAGGGAGGACGTGCGGTTAAAATATCGTTATTTGGACTTACGACGGGAAAGGATGGCTAAGAACATACAACTGCGCCATCAAGTGGTCAAAGCCATGCGTCGTTATTTAGAAGACCAGGAGGGTTTTATAGAAATAGAAACTCCTGTTTTGACCCGTTCTACTCCTGAAGGTGCTCGGGACTATATCCTTCCTAGTCGGGTTAATGAAGGTCAATGGTTTGCCCTACCCCAATCCCCGCAGTTGTTCAAACAAATATTAATGGTGTCGGGGATGGATAGGTACTATCAAATTGCTCGCTGTTTTCGGGATGAGGATTTGCGTGCAGATCGACAACCGGAGTTTACCCAACTGGATATGGAAATGAGTTTCATGTCAGAAGAGGAAATTATCCAGCTGAACGAAAAATTAGTTTGTCACATTTTCAAAACCGTTCAAGATATTGACTTACCCCATCCCTTCCCCCGGTTAAGATATCAGGATGCCATGAATAAGTATGGTACGGACAAACCAGATACCCGCTATGGTTTGGAACTAGTAGATGTTTCTG
This sequence comes from Cylindrospermopsis sp. CR12, assembly GCF_001432185.1. Taxonomy (NCBI): domain Bacteria; kingdom Bacillati; phylum Cyanobacteriota; class Cyanophyceae; order Nostocales; family Aphanizomenonaceae; genus Cylindrospermopsis; species Cylindrospermopsis sp. CR12. The sequence goes on from NZ_LMVE01000106.1 coordinate 98,142, forward strand.
ACGTAGTCCAAGATTGTGGTTTCAAGGTGTTCAGGGATGTGGTTGCTGGGGGGGGTATGGTGAAAATCTTACCTATTCCCCATGGGAATGATGCCATCTCCAACGTACGGATTAAACCCGGTGGAGACATTTTTCGGGAAGCAGCAGAAGCTGGTGCAAAAGGTTTAGCATATATTCGGGTTAGGGACAATGGGGAAATTGACACTATTGGTGCAATTAAGGACAATTTAACGGCAGCACAAAAACAAGAAATTTTAACTAGAACTGCTGCAAAAGAGGGACACTTGTTACTTTTTGCTGCTGCTGATGCTTCTGTTGTTAATAAGACTTTAGATAGATTGCGTCAGTTTATTGCTAGGGAGTTTAACTTAATTCCCCCTGGGAAGATCAACTTCCTCTGGATTACGGAATTTCCTATGTTTGAATGGAATGCTAACGAAAAAAGATTAGAAGCTTTACATCATCCATTTACCGCTCCTCACCCGGATGATTTACATGATTTGAAGACTGCTCGCGCTCAAGCCTATGATTTAGTGTTGAATGGATTTGAAGTAGGTGGAGGAAGTTTAAGGATTTATCAACGAGAAGTACAAGCGCGAGTATTTGAGACTATTGGGCTTAGTTCAGAGGAAGCACGAAACAAATTTGGTTTTCTTTTAGAAGCTTTTGAGTATGGCACACCTCCCCATGGTGGAATCGCTTATGGGGTGGATAGACTAGTTATGTTACTAGCTCAGGAAGAGTCCATTCGTGATGTGATCGCTTTTCCTAAAACCCAACAAGCTCGCTGTTTATTGACTGATGCACCTGCAACGGTAGAGATTAAGCAGTTAAAAGAACTTCATGTGAATTCCACTGTAAAACCTAAAGAAAGTAGCCTTTGACCTATTATTTAAACATGGGTAGAAAAAGGCTGTAAACCCACAGCCTTTGGCTATGTTAAGATGCCCACTAATACTTTCATGAGTATTTCCAAATCCATAGGGACGCGATATAGCATTAGATCTTGGGTAACCAGTTTGCTCTCAGGTTGAAAACTGCCAAATTGCCAAATTTCTCCTGTGGTTACTGCTCCGTACAATATAGGTTCAGTCCTCCATATCCATTCATTTAGAGCAATTAGCTCCACAGCAAGTTGGGTAAAACCTCTAGTTAAATCCGCTTGTTTGGCTTCCACAACCAATATTTGGTGTTCAGATTTTAGGTAGTAATCTAAATCTCCCCGCAAAAATTGGTTGATTTCTATAGGGTATTCTATATTAATGCTGGATCGGGTAATGTGGGCAATTTCTAATAAAATCGGGGCTATTAAAACCTCTCTTCTAGCTGCTTCGCTAGTGAGATTGACTATTTGAATTGCTTCTTCTAATCTCTGTTTTAAATCCTCCAATCTAGTAATCTCATTCTTACTCGTTGGTAGGTCAATCCTACTCTTAATTAAATTTGCACCTAATTCTCTTAAAATGTCACCAGGGGCAAATTTTAAATCAAAGTATTTCCGAAAGGTATAGGTTTCACCGACTTTGAGAATTGATGGACGTTGTATATTATCCATAAAACTACTAAACCGTTATGTTTCTATTACCTCATAAGCACTCAGTAGCTTGTAAACGGGTTTATATAATGCGGATGAAAGGACTTGAACCTTCACTCCTGTCGGAACTAGAACCTAAATCTAGCGCGTCTGCCAATTCCGCCACATCCGCATTAGTATCTAATACTATCATAGCAACTTTTCCTTGGCAAGAGGGATCTGCTATTTTTTTTCTTTTTGATCAAATTTCTCCATCAATCCCTATAGCCACACGGGGTAGACGATGTTTGAACCCACAAATGATTTCCCAGGAAATAGTGTTCAATTGATTTGCCCAATCATCCGCTGTGATGTTCTCTTCTCCCTGTTCCCCTAATAGGGTGACTATTTCCCCTTCCTCTACTTCCACCAGGGAACTAATATCTATCATCAGTTGATCCATAGTAATCATACCAATCTGCTTAACTCTTTGACCCTGCACCAATACATCCATTTGGTTAGAAAGACTTCTGGGCACTCCATCAGCATAACCAATACCAACTACTCCAATTCGCATTTCTCTAGGAGCAATAAATTTATGCCCATAACTTACCCCTGTTCCTTCACTAATTGTTTTTATATGTGTGATTCTCGCTTTTACCTGTAGTGCGGGACGCAGTTGCAAATGATTTCTCTGGTGAGCAGCTGGATAAAGTCCATAAATGGCTAGTCCCGCACGCACCATGTCATAGTGTAATTCTTTGTTCCCTAGGGTAGCAGCAGAATTGGCTAGGTGTAAACTTGGTATTTTTATGCCCATTGCCCTAATTTGAGCGATCGCCTGTTGGAATCTTGCATGCTGTTGTTCCATAATTGTGGTATCAGGACTATCCGCTGTAGCAAAGTGAGAATAAACACTAGCAATATGTAACCGAGGCAGTCCTTGCACCAACTGAGCAAATTCACCCGCTTGTTGCCAGTCAGCACCTAGTCTTGACATTCCTGTATCTAACTTAATATGAACTGGCAATTCATAATTATAGTCAATAGAATTTAATAAATCAGAAAATATTAAAGCTTGTCCTGGACTACATAAAGTAGGTTCCAGTTGCCAAGAGGTGATAGCATGAATTTGTTCTGGTGTATGGGTAGCACCCAAAATCAGGATTGGGGCCTTAATTCCAGCCTCCCGCAATTGAATACCCTCGGTAACTGTAGCTACTCCTAGCCAGGTGGCCCCCGCAGCTAAAACAGTTGTAGCTACAGTAACAGCACCGTGTCCGTAGGCATCCGCCTTGACCACAGCCATCAATTGGCTTCCTGGGGATAAAAACCCTACTAACTGCTTCACATTATTAGACAAGGCTCCTAAATCAATTTCTACCCAGGCACGTTGTGAAAACCAAGCGTAAGTATCTTGCACAATAAGCATTTTCATGTAATCTCCCTGTTTTGAAAGTGGGGAGATGTAAAATTCTCACCCCTATTTAACCACCATTTTTAACCTTTGGGCTGTCTCATCTGTCTAAAAAGGTATATTTGTGTTAGAATGTTCAAAACTAATACCTTGAGCTAAAATCAATGGGGAAGGTTTTAGTCCTAAACGCCTCCTACGAACCGCTCAACATTACCACTTGGCGACGTGCCATCGTTTTGTTGATTAAAGGCAAAGCAGAACATGTGGAACACAATGGCAAATTCCTCTGTTCCGATTTTCCACTGCCAACCGTAATTCGGTTGCGTCATTATGTCCGCGTTCCATACAAAGAAATCCCACTTACACGTCGAAACATTTTTCACCGTGATAGTCACACTTGTCAATACTGTGGCTGTACCGGTGATGATCTGACATTAGACCATGTAATACCCCGATCTCGTGGTGGAGGTGACACTTGGGAGAATATTGTTACTGCTTGTGTACGTTGCAACGTCAAAAAAGGCTGTCGCACCCCCCAAGAAGCCCGGATGCCATTACGGTATCCGCCGCGCCAACCTCATAGTAGTCTCTACTTTGAGGTAACGAAACATCTGAAAAGTGGACTTCATCAGGAGTGGCAAAAATATGTTATAGGACTTTAACCAATTAACTGGGAATGGGGATGTTTGGGTGAAAAGGATTAAACAGATCATATAGATATATAATTCCATAACAATTAGAACTGTCCGCACCATGTTGAATTCTAGTGTTTCTCAAATTGAGACTTTCACGCTGACCACAGAGCCAAAGGGGGAGGATATAGAAATAGAGACTACGGTTGACATTCCTCCATTGCATCGAACTCAGGCGCTACCATCTAATGGTGATGGGAACATTGCTAATGCTTCCCGTTCCCTGGGCGCTCAAAAGTCAGAAGAATTACAAAAAACTCTTCTCGCCCACCGACACGAGCGCCATTTGGTCATCCTCCAAGACTTTCCTGACCCGGATGCTCTCTCTAGTGCTTGGGCATATCAACTCATTGCTCAACAGTATGACATCAAGTGTGAAATTATTTATGCGGGCACTCTCAGCCATCAGGAAAATATCGCTTTAGTTAAACTCACTGCCTTACCTGCTCAACGCTGTACAGCACAAAGCATTAAAACTAAAGATTTGGTTTCTTATCAGGGTTTTGTCTTGATTGATAATCAAGGAACTACTTCTGCTTTAACGTCTGCCCTTCAGCAAGCTGGAATCCCTTTGATTACCCTGGTAGATCATCATAGTTTACAGGGGGAACTCAAGGCCGAGTTTACTGATGTTCGTCCATACGTGCGAGCAACAGCAACTATTTTTACCCAGTATTTACAGTCAGGTCTACTCACCCTGGATAGCAGTATGGGACAGCATGTGAAATGTGCTACAGCATTGATGCATGGGTTAAGATCTGATACTAACCGGTTAATGCAAGCCCAGGAAGAAGATTTTATGGCTGCTGCATACCTGAGCAAGTTCTATGATGCTCAACTACTTAATGCCATTCTACAAGCTAATCGCTCTAAGCGTGTAATGGATGTTATTGAGCGTTCTCTGAAAAATCGCATTGTCCAGAATAACTTTTCTATAGCTGGTGTTGGTTATTTGCGGTATGATGACCGGGATGCCATACCTCAAGCGGCGGATTTTTTGGTGACAGAAGAAAATGTGCATACTGCCATGGTATATGGAATAGTACATGATGAGGACGATGAGTTGGAAGTGGTGATTGGATCCTTGAGAACTACAAAGTTGACCTTAGATCCGGATGAGTTTATTAAAGAAGCTTTTGGACAAGATAGTACGGGAAGATTTTTTGGCGGTGGACGCACTGGCGCTGGTGGGTTTGAGATTCCCATGGGATTCCTGTCTGGTGGTAATGAGAATTCCGCATACGCTAAGATTAAGTGGGAAGTTTTCGATGCCCAAATTAAACAGAAACTGTTAAAACTAGTCAATCCCAAGGATAACCCAATCTAGTTAATACATGGCATGGACTTCTTTACACGCTAAAATACATCGCACAATCCGGAATCGTCATTTATTTGCACCCCATGAACATTTATTGGTTGCCCTATCCGGTGGACAGGACTCACTGTGTTTAATTAAGTTGTTGGTGGACTTACAAGTTAAATGGAAGTGGAAACTGGCGATCGCCCATTGTGATCATCGTTGGCGAGAAGATTCCCAAGCGAACGCGGATCATGTAAAAAATCTAGCAACTAGTTGGGATTTACCATTCCACTTACAAATTGCCACTGATCCGGTAAATAGCGAAGCTGATGCTAGGAATTGGCGATATAGAGTATTTAGGGAAATTGCTGAAGATTATGGTTATAAATACATCGTTACGGGACACACCAGTAGTGATCGAGCGGAGACCTTAATATATAATCTGATTCGGGGGAGTGGTGCTGATGGTTTACAGTCCTTAAATTGGCAAAGATCTTTAGGGGAGAAGACGATGTTAGTTCGTCCCCTGTTAGAGATTACCCGGGAACAAACTGGAAAATTTTGCCAAGACTTTGACCTACCAGTTTGGGTGGATAGCACAAATCAAAATTTACAGTACCCCCGAAATCGTATTCGTCAGCAGTTACTCCCCTATCTTGCAGCAAACTTCAACCCCCAGGTGGAATCCCATTTATCTCATACAGCAGAGTTGTTGCGAGCAGAAGTAGAGTATCTAGAACAAATAGCTCACCAGTTGAGGTTACAAGCCTTAACAAAGTGTGAAAATGGTGATTTACGTCTGAATCGTCATTTATTGAAACAACAGCCCTTAGCTCTCCAACGCCGGGTGATCCGTCAAATATTGCATGAAGCGTTACCACAAACCCCCAATTTTGATCATATTGAAAAAATCACAGATTTAATTAACGCCCCCAACCGTTCTCAAAGTGATCCTTTTCCTGGTGGTAGCATAGCAATAGTAGAAAATGCTTCCATAGTTATTCGACAACCCATTCTAACTCCAACAGAAAAAGAAAGTTAGAATGGGCCACAACCCACTTGGAAAACTCCCGAAAATATGATCACTCGCCAAAACCGACACGCCAAATTACCAGAAAATACTGATACTAAAAGTCTCAATCAATTCCCGTCCTTAAAAGACGAGTTGTATCTGAGGTTTTATTTGTCCTCACCCGAGGAATTTGCCCTACCCTTAATTAGCATCAAAGAGGTAATAGAAGTTACTCCCAATCAAATCATACCCATTCCTAACACCTCCCCATTGGTTTTAGGAGTAGTCAATTGGCGAAGTCGGTTAATTTGGGTAGTAGACTTAGGAAAGTTTATGGGAGAAATGATACCTTTAAATCTAGAACGTAGATCACAAGTATCAGTTATTACGACTGAGTATGAAGACACCATAATTGGTTTAGCAGTAGACCAAATATGTGCTACGTTTTGGTTAGATATGGAATCTGTAGTAGCTCCAACCGATGTACCAGATGACACAGTTCCTTTTGTTCACGGGGAATGGCTAGATAGTGAAAATAACAAGTCCGTAAAACTGATTAATCAAAAAATAATTCTGCAAAGCGATAAATGGACAAGTATGGTCAAATTTAATCAGGAGGAGAAATGATAAGTACAGATGAGCCAAATTCCAAATATCAGCAGGCATTAACAGCTTACATAAGAGGTGATTATCAAAGTGCTGCTACTCTAATAGACCAAGTAGTCAGCATTTTAGGAGAAGACCCTAATTCCCACCTGTTGCGGGGTAATATATACTATGCTCTAGGAAAATTTAAGGTTGCCAAAGCGGAATATGATCGGGTACTGGGTTTAACAAATAATCAAGAAATACTAGGTTCAGCTCGTCAAAAATTGCAAGTGATTGAACAGGAGCTAGTCACTGACAGCTCTGCTTTAAAGAGTGGTTCTGATGGTGCTTTCATTGGAGATCCCAGTAGTGTGGAACAACTGTTTTCCGATATAGAAGAAAATGATCCATCACACCTTTTGGAATCAGATAAAAAGTATAGTTATAACGATATGGACAAAATTGAATTCCTGGTTAATTTCGATGAATTTGATGATTTAAAAAGTATTTCATCTTGGGAACCGGTAGAAATGGATGAAAACATAGATACCCATGATGAATTAGCTGGTAACCATAACCAAAGGTTACTAGAAGATAAATCCGTAAGTACCCAAGATCCATTACCAGAGAATGTTCCCGTTCGACAAAATTCTTCCTTAAATGCTGTTTTAAAAAAACAGCAGTGGTCTACCGCACTAGTAGTAGGTTTTACCTCAGCCCTAACAGCTGCTGTAGTTGGCTTTGGAACCAGCTCATGGGTATCCCAACGTGAATGGATGAGAAATGCCAATTGGGGAGTACCGCTAGGTGCTGGAATTATAGGTGGAATCACTGCTGCTTCCATGGGTGGTCTGGCACATCAATCTGTTCGACGTGCTTTTCACGAACAAAACTCCGGCCAAGCCAAAGAGTTAGCAGTCACTCTTAACTCCGTAGTAACTATGACCCAATCCCTAGAGGAAGTCAGGAAAATAGGTAAAGCAGCTCAAACCTCGGTTCATCGCGTTAATGACATTAATAGTCAAGTTAGTGAAGCTCTGGAAAACATGGTGGCGGAAATTTTGGTAGTTGGAGAAACCCTAACAAAAACCGAACCTCAACTAAAACACTTGGTCGAGTCTTGTCAAGAAATTAATTCCTTGGCTACCTTAGCATCCCAATTAGCCTCTCGTACTAATTTGTTAACATTAAATGTCAGTATTGAAGCAACAAAATATGGCGTAGGAGGAAGAGGACTGGCAATTATGGCCAATGAAATATCCCAACTAGCAGATAAGACAGCTAAATCTATTAAGCAGATTCAAGACATGTTTGGAAACATTGATAAGGAGACTAACCATATCCTACTCACTATGGAAGGGAGTAAACAACGAGTTATCAATAGCACGAAACTTGCACAACAAGCTAGGCAATCTCTGGAAGATATTACTCCTATAATAGCTGATATAGACTCCTCAATTGAGAAAGCAACTCTTAACTCCCCCTAAATACCATTATTTAAACCTAGGTAAAAACAAAAAGTATGCATGATGCTAATAGTTTTTGGGAAGATACGGGAAACAAACCTGAAAAAAAACCTGTAGATGAGAATTTGGAAGATTTGATTAAGGAGTTGGAAGATAGCTTATTGGCAGGATCTAAACAAGTCTCATCACAAATAGTCAGGGAAAAGGGAGCTGGTCCTACTCCCACAGAGAGAAAATCCCAAGTTGCCAAAATACCAGAGCCCTCGTCTCTTGCGGGTAAGGAGGGTGTCAATATTTCTTTTGATCATTTAAATCAAATGGCAAGTTTGGTGGGGGACTTGCTGACCAGTCACCATGTCCTAGCACATAATCACCAGTACCTGTGCCAATCTTTAGACCATCTGCTCTCTCAAATTCAACACCTTTCTCAGATCGGTATCAGAATACAAGAGTTAAATGACCCATCTAGTCCTTTTTATTCCCTGCACCAAGAAATTATAGAATGTACTTCCACCATGGTGGAGTCCGCAGTAGATATTGATTTTGTTCAAGAGGAAATTCAAACTTTAAGTGAGCAGTGTGATCAAGTCACGGAAAAATTACGAGATAGTTGTGTCAGCATACAACGGATCCCTTTTGCTCGAGCTAGTGAACGATTACGTAATCAGGTGACTATTGATGGAGTGAAGTATGGCAAAAAGGTAGACTTGGTTATACAAGGACAAGAAACTCTTGTGGATAAGCTAATTTTACCCCACCTGACTGATTGTCTGATTTATATACTCCATCATGCTATGTCCCAGGAAACTAAAACTCCTTCAGTTCGCATTGCTTCTGGCAAATCACCTGCAGGAAAAATCACTATCCAGGTTTCTGTTAAGGGTAAATATAATCTCCTATCTATAACTTTTATATCTGTAGCTAATAATACTCTGGGAATTAACTACCATAGGCTAATCCAAAATTTGCTACCCATTCTTCACCAAGTTTATGGCACTATTAGCACTGATTCCTCTAGAACTTTGACTATCAAGTTACCTATTAGTTTAAGTGGTCTGACTGCTTGTGGAGCTATATGTTGTGTTTTCCATAACTACACAATTGCTTTCCATCAGGAATATGTGATGGAAACCATGGATATATTGGTGAAAGACCTGGCCAGGGATGCTAAAGGTAAACCATTTATCCGCTGGGGAGAACGGATTTTGCCTTTACGCACTCTCTCTGAAGTATTAGGATTTCATCGTCAAATTTTTAATACTCCCTCAACGGACAATGGTCAAAACACTTCTGTAGTTATTCTTCACCCCGGTAGTAGTGATATTGTAGTCGCTCTCCAGGTTGACCAGGTGTTGGGTGAAAGGGAAATCTTTGTTAAACAATTCCCGGGAATTTTACCCAAACCCACTGGTCTTGCAGGAGTTACCATTGACTCCGATGGTACTATTGTTTTTGTAGCAGACCCCTGGGAAATTATTACTCAATTAAATCTAGTGTCACCGACCTAATTAAGATCGGTGATTTGCTAGTTTAGGCAAAGGCTGCCGTTTTTACATCATTATTAGATAGGATATCCTGCAATTCGTCAGCATCCACCGTTTCTTTATCAATCAGCATTTGAGCAATTTGGTCTAAAATCTGACGGTTATTTAGTAGTACTTCCTTGGCTCGGGAGTATGCCGTATCAACAAGTTTGCGAACTTCTTCGTCAATTGCAGCGGCAGTCTCCTCCGAGAAATCCCGTTCGGACATGATGTCTCTACCTAGAAACATATTACCTTGCTGACGACCTAAAGCTACAGGACCCAAGCGATCGCTCATACCAAAACGAGTAATCATTTGTCTAGCTACTCTAGCTACCTGTTGCAGGTCGTTGGAAGCACCAGTGGTTACTTCTTCTTCACCAAAAATAATTTCTTCTGCTAAACGACCACCCAACGCAACGGCCATTTGATTTTCTAGATATGCGCGGCTATACAAGCCTGTATCCATCCGGTCTTCACTGGGAGTAAACCAGGTTAAACCACCTGCACGACCACGGGGGATAATGCTAATTTTTTGTACGGGGTCATAATCAGGCATTAATGCACCAACTAAAGCATGACCAGCTTCATGATATGCTACCAAGGTTTTGCGTTTTTCGCTCATTACCCGGTCTTTCTTTTCTGGACCTGCTAATACCCGATCAATAGCATCGTTAATTTCATCCATGGAAATTTCGGTCAAGTTGCGACGTGCTGCTAAAATTGCTGCTTCGTTCAACAGGTTGGATAGGTCCGCACCGGTGAATCCGGGAGTGCGACGGGCAATTCTATCTAAGTCTACATCTTTTGATAGGGTTTTACCTCTAGCATGAACTCTGAGGATTTCACTCCTTCCACCATAGTCAGGACGGTCTACTACTACTTGACGATCAAATCGACCAGGACGCAATAGAGCTGAATCAAGAACGTCTGGACGGTTAGTGGCAGCAATAATGATAATTCCTGTATTACCTTCAAAACCATCCATTTCCGTTAGTAATTGGTTGAGGGTTTGTTCTCTTTCATCGTTACCTCCCCCTAAACCTGCTCCTCTTTGACGACCTACCGCATCAATTTCATCAATGAAGACTATACAGGGAGCATTGGATTTTGCCTGTTCAAACAGGTCTCGCACTCTAGATGCACCCACACCCACGAACATTTCCACAAATTCTGATCCGGAAATACTGAAGAAGGGTACACCCGCTTCCCCTGCTACTGCTCGTGCTAATAGGGTTTTACCTGTCCCTGGTGGTCCTACTAATAATACACCTTTAGGAATTTTCGCGCCAATAGCAGTAAAGCGATCAGCATTTTTTAAAAAGTCTACAACTTCATTTAATTCCAGTTTGGCTTGGTCAATACCCGCCACATCCCCAAAGGTAACTTGGGTTTGGGGTTCCATTTGCACTCTGGCTTTAGATTTCCCAAAGTTCATCGCTTGACTACCAGGACCACTCTGGGCCCGACGTAGTAGGAAAAATAAACCTACTAATAGCAATACAGGGAAAAATAGGCTACTGAGTGCTCTAAACCAAAATCCGTCGTCTGTTTGAGGTAGTACGGCAATATCTACACCTTTATTGCTTAGGGTGTTGATTAAATCTGGGTCGTTGACCAGGATGACCCGCTTTTTGTTCGGATCATATTTTGGTGTCACCACCGCTGTGGTCCGATCTGAACTGAGGCTAACTCTTTCTACCCGCCCCTGTTCCACCTGTTGGATAAATTCACTATACCTCCACGTTTCTACCTGTGGCGGTTGATTGTCAAAAAACGCTGTCCCTAAGGCTATTACTACTATAAATAACAGCGCGTACAGCCCCGCATTTCTCCATCTCTTGTTCACTGAGGTATATCCTCCTAGTTTTGGGCGTTAGTCTAAGTTCTCTAAAATAAGAGAGATTTTATGAGAATTATGTTAACTTATTTTAAGATATACCAAAACTTCACTCCTGTCATGATAGAAATAATCTTTTGATCTCCCAAAAGCATGAATGTCTAGGATTATATTCTAACCTCTCTTGACAATCCTGCACCATATATATGGGAACTATCTCTACCACGCTGTTGCTATAGGCGATCGCCTCTAGGTTTTTGACCAGGTTTCCTGTCCATGGTTCTTGCTTGACGGGAATTTGATTTTTTTGTAAGTGCCCGATAATGAGCGATCGCTCGATTCCCGGGAGAATTCCCTCTGTGAGAGGTGGTGTCCACCAGCAGTGGTCTTTCCAACCCCAGAGGTTACCAGTGGCAGTTTCCAGCCAATTTCCCTGGTTATCTACTAAGATTACTTCTTGGGCTTTGAGACTTTGGGCATTAGTTTTTGCCAACCAAGGAGCCAGATAGTTACCAGTTTTATGCTCGGGTAGGGAACGGTTCCATCTAACATCGCCAACAGCGACCATTATACCATGATTTTGTCTTTCAGCTAGGTTTTCTGGGAGGAATCTACCTGTAATCCATTCTCGACCATCGGGGAAAACAGTGATTCTGATGACGGGGAAATTTTGTGAAAGTATTTCCGCACCTTGACGTATAGATAGCCAATTAGGCTCTTTCCAGTCAAATGTCTCTAGAGTAGATTTTAAACGAAAGCAGTGAGCATGCCAACTAGTTAGTCTATGATTTATACAGCTTTGATATACCCTAATAGTTGTAAAAACTGTAGCTCCGTAAATTAGTCCTGGGTCATCAACATCTAATGTCAGTGTTGTTGATTTTATCAGTTGACCACAATACCAATACATCATCCGTTCCTATTCATAACCGAAAAAGTCAGTCCCTTTCAGGAAAAATAACAATGGGTAAACCCAAGTTATTAACAACTACCTTACCACCTAAATTTTCAATTTCGCCAATAGCAATTTGTCGAGTTTTACCATCCATATTATTTTGTAAAACCATGCTCCAGGTGGCAATACGAGCAAACTTACTGTCAGGATTCCTCAAAAGGAAATTAGCAGTTTTTTCAGAGAAGAAAACCACTTTTTGCGCCTCTGGATCATCATATTCCCGCGCCCAAGTAGCAGCTTTTATAAAAGACTGACGAGCTGCTTGATGATCACCTAAAAATAATAACTCATCAATACCCTTATAACTCCACACATAATAGGACTTTGGCGGTAATTTGGGGGAGAGCAATTGTAAATTAGTCGTCATTAGATTAACAGCAGTTTTAGGCATCCCAGCATATAAAGAGGTGCTAACAGAAAGACTTAAATAAGCATCAAGGAATCTTGGATCATGTTTGAGAACGATTTTTAAAAACTCCGGACTTAGACCATAACCAGTCCTCTGTCTTTGCTGGTCATCCCCAAAGTATTGTAAAAACTCGATATACACCCATTTAGAGAGTATATTGTTATAACCAAAACTGGGCATGTTATCAAGCAATTTAAGACGTAAAGCATTTTTCTGGTCATCTTTTTCCACAGACTCCCCTGACCTATTTTCTGGAGCGGTTACCAATTCCTGTAGTCGTAGGTACTGATTGGAAGTCACAGCGAGAATAGACAGGCTAAAAACCAAGGGAGCAATAATCAATTTGCGAGCTGATAGCATAGTAAAATTTACTCTTGTTAAGTTTTTTTAAAAACAATGGAAAAAAAATCTCAAGTAGTTAATAATGCCCTAGTGGAGTGCTAATGGAAACCCATACAGTCCTATCCACACTTGTTCACATAGTACCTAAAAGTAAGTATGTCTGAAACCAACCTCTCCGCCAACCTAGAAATCCAAACAGTGCAAATTGAAAAGGTCGAGTCAGCAAAAGTAAATAAGTTCCAAAGCCAGCTTAACAATTTAGATTTTAAGAGCAATGCTGTGAACTTGAGTAGTGTCATGGATATTGTTAAGACAGTCCTTGCAGATGTAATTGAGTTACAAATTGAAACTTCTGTTATTGATGAGTCATCATATAACAACAACGCTTCTAGTGCCAAACCAGAGAACAAAATGGTAACCCGTATTAACCTGGTTGATGGTGACATTAGAAATGAAATAGGTACTAGCTTCATTGGTAGTGGTCCCTATGTAGAGCTGAGGGAATTTCATTTGAGCCAAGTTCAGGAAGGTCGGGAAATAATCCAAAAAAACATAGAAAGCGTGCAAAAACTGGGTGAGATTTTGATGTCAATGGTTAAACAAAGTCAAAATAGCCAAAGTTCGCAACTAGCAAAACTTCCCTAGCATTTATCCACGGTACTTAATGCGGAGAGCAACCCCCATGTTAGCAAAAGACTCAAATTCTTTGGAATCTCAGCCAAGTCAAGGTACAGCAGGGAGAGCTAAAGACCTACTGGGCAAATTTGTTGATACCGTAGGCGTAATAGTTAGGGATATTACAAGCTTAGAGGTAAATACAATAGTTGTAAGTAGTATTAGCGGTTCCAAATTCAACCCCTGGCAATCATACTATAATATTTATGCCATAAGTCAACCCAATTATTTTGCCAGTAAGAACATTGTGTCCGAGTTAGAAGACCGTTATATTAATATATTCTTGCAATTGGAAAGAGAATATATTTATACGCTTTTAATCAAGGAATTAGAGTCTCCATCACCCAAAGCTCGGGTGGTGCAGGAATATCGTAGTCGTCTGCAATATATAGATGAAAATCGCTTAAATTCCGATGGTACAAAAGTATCCCAAATAGTTTTACCCTCACCTTTTGACCAGGAAAGTCAGGTGGAAAATTATCAGAAAATCGCCGAACTAGTGACTGATGATAAGTTTGTATTGACCTTGCGGAAGGTTTCAGAAATGAAAGCAGCACTGGATGGGGGTGATGTCACAAGTGAAAATGTGGATACCATCTATGCTCAAACCATCATCCAATTAGACGGAGATATTATTACTCGTTATCACCGCGATTTATTCAGTTTGAAGGAATCTGATAAAGATCTAATTATGAAGGTTCATAATGATGGAGTGGTATCTGGAGAAAAACAATGGCGTGAGGTAATAGACTTCCTGATTAATTTTATCAAAGGTATTGCTTCTTGAACTTAGATATGTTAGTAGTTTGGGTGGGTGATGCGTGAATATATTCCAAGAAAATTACCAGAAACCAGACCTGAATCATAGTTTGAATTATGGTTTCTTATTTCCCTGGCAATTTCCCCAAAATAATGGCCAAGATAATTGTTGCTTAGAGGTAAAAGCTGAGGAAGGAGCATATAGTTTTTATTTAAATAGAACTATTTTAGAAAAAATTGCACAGTTAAAATTGCAGGGTATATCTTTAGATATACCCAAGGGACTGTTATTGAATTTATGGTACTATTCCATTTTTGATTCCCTTGTTGATAGGGATGAGAATTATGATAAGAGTGTGGATATTTATCAACATCCCCAGTTATCTGTTTTAATATATTTCTTCCTGGTAAAAACTTGGAAAATACTCACCAGTCAGAACCGCAATAAAACCATTAAATTTCAATCTGGGTTTACCTTTAATTCCTATTATCAATCAACTGAAAATCAGCATTTTGATAATTTAAATATTATGATGCAAAGCACCATACTATTTGACGGTGATATCATCCAAAAAATATCCCAGGACTTAATAAACAATGGGGATGCTTCTGGTATTGTCAATTCCCATTATTGGCTAACAGAACAAGTCACCAAATGTCTAAGAAGTAATTTGAATTCAGTGTATTGGTTTGTATCTGCTATATTTCCCGCAGCTGTCATAACCTGGAAAATCTCCTCCGGAATGTCATTGTGGTTATCAATATTAATCTCCACCTTAGGTTGGATAATAATATTTTTAGTTTTGGGAATATTGAGTTTACTAATTATCAGTGAATTGAAAAAATTAGTGGTGAGGATAAAAAATAAATCTGTAGATAAATTTATAGAACCTGTTATTAGCTGGTTGGTTTGGGTA
This sequence comes from Cylindrospermopsis sp. CR12, assembly GCF_001432185.1. Classification (NCBI taxonomy): domain Bacteria; kingdom Bacillati; phylum Cyanobacteriota; class Cyanophyceae; order Nostocales; family Aphanizomenonaceae; genus Cylindrospermopsis; species Cylindrospermopsis sp. CR12. The sequence goes on from NZ_LMVE01000106.1 coordinate 113,550, forward strand.
GGGACTAACTTGGTAATTAGTATCAATGTTTTTTCCCGTGATTGGGTTTTATTGATCGCAAATTCCCTATTTATGCTCCTACTCCCCAATTTACTTAAATACTTCCTTCCTAAAGCGGGTAAATATTTATTCAAATTCTTTATGAAGTAACCTATCTTGAGATTTCTCGTTCCAATTTTTGATGACGAATAGAATAGTCCAATAATTCCATAGGGTGCATTACAGATACTTTCCCCAAATATTTACTGATTTGTAAACTACATCCTGGGTTAGGAGAAGCAATAATATCAGCACCTGTATTTAATAAATTCTGTGCTTTTTGCTCACCTAGCTCCTGAGCAATTTCCGGTTGTAGTAGATTATAAACTCCTGCACTTCCACAACACAAAGCAGCATCTAAAGGTTCTTTTAAAGTTACCCCTGGAATTTGTTTTAAAAGTTGACGAGGTTGAAGACTAATTTTTTGACCGTGCAATAAATGACAAGCATCTTGATAAACTAAAGTTAAAGGTTTGTCGCTCAAGGATGAAAGTTCAGCAGTTAACCCAACCGACACTAAAAATTCCTGCGCATCTTTTACCTTTGCTGCAAATATTTGAGCTTTTGCTGCGTATTCTGGGTCATCAGCTAAAATATGACCATATTCCTTTAAGGTATGACCACAACCAGCAGCATTAATAATGATAAAATCCACATTGCTATCTGCAAAACTGTCAATCATTTGTCTTGCTAAAGCTTTTGCTTGTTCTGTTTGTCCTTGGTGTTCAGGAAGCGCAGCACAACAACCCTGGGACTTGGGAATGATTACCTCACAACCATTAGCAGTTAAAACCCGCACTGTTGCTTCATTAACGGGGGAGAAAAACAGACGTTGTACACATCCTAAAATCATTCCTACTCGATAGCGTTTTGCACCCTGAGCGGGAATGATATCTGGTAAATTATTACCAAAAGACTGGATGGTAATTTTCGGTAAAATTGATTCCATCGCAGCTAACCTAGGAGAGATTTTCTGGATTAGTCTGGTAGCGCGTAACAATTGGGAAATTCCCAACTTCTGATAGAGAAATAGGGGAAAAAGCAATATTCTTAAAATATCTGGATTAGGAAAAAGGGAGAAGATTAATTGTCGGATTAATTTATCAGCAAAACTGCGCTGATAATTCCTTTCTACCTGGTGACGAGTCGCGGAAATCAACTTATCATACTGTACTCCAGAAGGACAAGTAGAAACACAGGCAAGACAACCTAAGCAAGAGTCAAAGTGTTGAACTGTAGCAGTATTTAGGGCAATTTCCCCTTCGTTAATAGCATCCATTAAATAAATACGACCTCTGGGTGAGTCCATTTCTTTACCTATCACCCGATAACTAGGACATGTGGAAAGACAAAATCCACAATGCACACAACTATCAATTAATTTTGGGTCGGGGGGATGGTTGGAATCAAATCCCTGTAGATTTTTCATATCATTGCTGGAACCACTGGCAATTTGCATGATTTTGTTCCTCTTTTAGTTTTTGACAGTTTTTGATATTTTTGATTTATACTTTTTAAAAATCTGCTTGATTAATTATTACCAAAATTTAAATTGCCAAATTTAAGTCGCCAAACTTAAATCCCACCTATAAATCGACCAGGATTTAATATGGAATTGGGATCAAATTGTTGTTTAATCCGTCGCATAATTTCTATGTTATTGGCATTATAACCCCAAACATCCATATTTTTTTTGACTGTTACCGGTGCGGATAACATACTTAAAAACCCTAAATTCTCCTGACACAAACTGCGCAAGGTGAGAACCGGATTTTCGTCTTCTAACCGGACTAAACCTAACCCGCTATTGAGATGAATTAATCCATACTGGATTTGACTAATGATGTTCACAGCAGCAGTTGGCAATACTCCTATTTTGGCAGTAATTTCCCAATTGTGCTCGCAGTTATAGATTAGTTCTGGTAATTGTTGCCATAGACTGGCTTCTTGCTTAGTCTCATCACCTAAATAGACTGTTGATGTTAAACCTAGTTCTTCCCCCATACTTGAACATCTTTGTAACTGCTGCTGGACGCTGTTCTCAATACTTTGAAACCTAACCATTAAACCAATACCGTCTCCTAAACCTAATTGGGAAACTAATCCATGGGATATTAAATCAGCTTGGGTTGGTGTTAATTGAGAACTTTGAAGAATTTTGGCAACCTGGGAAATAGGTTCAGGTTGACCAGTTAGTATTACTGTTCCCGAAGTTTCTGGTAAAGGATAAACCCTAAGGGTAACTTGACTGATAACCCCCAGAGTACCATAAGCACCAGTCAACAATTTCATCAGATCATAACCAGCAACGTTTTTCACCACCCTTCCCCCAGCTTTGGCAATTTTTCCATCAGCGCGGACAAAAGTTATGCCTAAAAGTTGGTCACGCACTCCTCCATAACGTTGACGTAGAGAACCAGTGTCCCCAGTCGCTACTATACCCCCAATAGTCGCATGTTCAGGAAACGCAGGATCTAATCCCAAGGTTTGCCCACGTTTGCCTAAAATCTCCTGGATTTCCCTGAATTTGATTCCCGCTTCTACTGTAATGGTCAAATCACCAACCGCATGTTCTATGAGTTTATTTATATATTCTGTGCTGACAATAATATCAGGACTGGTTAAACCACCCCAGTTAATTTTCGTCATCCCCCCACAGGTCAGAACTCGCCATCTATTACTATTTGCTGTGGCTATAATCGTACTTAGTTCTTCTTGGGTTTGGGGATAAACCATACAACTGGGGTGGGTTTGATCCATTGCCAATCGCACCCGTTCTTGTACAGTCTGACCTAGTTCTTCCCAAGGAGTTACCTTATTTATCCCCGTTAGGGTTAGAAACTGAGAAGTCGCACTCATAGTTATGTGTTATATCTAAGTTGTTAAGTTGTATATTCGGCATTAATTTTTACATAGTCATAACTCAAATCACAACCCCAAGCTTGACCAAAACCATTTCCATGACCAACACTGACAGTAATTAACACCGTATCTTCTTTGAGATAAGTTCCTGAAGCTGCTTGTTTTAAATAGGCATTGACAGCACCTTTATCAAAGGGTAGGGGTTGACCATTTTCCATCAGCAGGAAGTCACCAATCTTAATTTTCAGGTGATCTTGTTCAAATGGCACTCCCGCACGTCCAGCAGCACCAGCAATACGTCCCCAATTGGGATCACGTCCAAAAATTGCCGCCTTGACTAGGGATGACCCAGCAATGGTTTTAGCTATTTGTCGCGCTGCGGTTTCATCCGCTGCACCTGTAACCTGTACCTCTACTAAACAAGTTGCACCTTCACCATCACGAGCGATCGCTTTTGCCAAGTGTTGACAAACAGCTGTTAACATCCCTTCTAATTTTTCGGATTCTGGTCCTATTTCGGTAATAGCGGGTGTGCGAGATTCTCCATTGGCTAAGGCAATTAAACTATCATTAGTGCTGGTATCACCATCTACGGTAATGGAATTGAAGCTTCTATCTGCAGCGCGTGTTAACATTTGCTGCCATAGAGTGGGGGAAACCGCTGCATCACAGGTGATAAATGCCAGCATGGTAGCCATTTGCGGGTGAATCATCCCTGAACCTTTGGCAATACCACCAATACGTACTGGACGGTCATGTATGGTGGTTTCCAACGCAATGGATTTGGTGACTAAATCTGTAGTCACAATAGCCTTAGCTGCTGCATCTGAACCTGTTTCCGAGAGTTGGGCAACCAGTTTGGGTATACCATTTGCCAAAGCATCCATTTTAATTCTCTGACCAATTACCCCCGTAGAAGCAAGCAAAATTGACTCCGGGTTTATATTTAGTTCTTTCCCTAATAGGTTTGCACTTTCTATTGTATCTTTGATACCTTGGTCACCAGTTGCAGCATTAGCTTGACCTGCATTACACAGTATAGCTCTGGTTGTATGCTTGGTCTGTAGTCTTTGACGACAATAATCTACACAGGCGGCCCTTACATGACTTGTGGTGAATACACCAGCAGCAATTGCATCTACGTCTGATAGAATTAAAGCTAAATCAGGTAGTCCCGAAGGTTTTAACCCAGCTACGATTCCTGCAGCTCTATATCCCCGTGCTGCGGTGATACCACCCGTGATTTCATCCCAGTCTGCCATAATGAAGGCCCCAAAACTCCACAAGTTCTTAGCACAACCATTATACATATATAAGGCGAAGGGAACCTAAAAAAATCACCAAAAATTACCAGAAATGAAAAAAGAGAGCCATGAAATAGCTCTCCAAATCATCAGGGTGCATCTACTTATCACACTATAACACTATTAGTGTGAGGGGTCAAACCCCTTTTTAGTTTTTTTTTCAAATTTTTCCATTTTTTTTCCGGTTGGTTATGAGTTGTTGAGTTTTCTTTCCACTAGTTCGTTGGTTAGTTTGGGTTCCGCTCGTTTATTAGTCTTTTTCAATACTTGTCCCACAAAGAAACCCTTGAGGTTAATATTGCCACCCCGGTATTTCTCCACCTGTTGTGGATTAGCAGCAATTATTTCATCCACTATGGGACCTAACACGGCTGGATCCGTGATTAATTCCTGACCAGCAAAGACTTCCTCCACAGAAATACCTGTAAGTAAATCCGCCAATTTTTCTTTTGCTTGAGCATTACTAATTTTACCTTTCTCAATACGACTAATCACCTCCGCTATGGTCTGGGGTGTCAGTTTAATTTCTGATATGGTAAGTTTTTGTTTGTTTAGGTAGGCAGCTATATCTTGAGTAATCCAATTAGCAGCTGATTTGGGGTTAGCACCAGCATTTATAGCAGTTTCAAAATATTCTGTGACTGGTAGATCCTCCGTTAAGACTCTGGTATCGTATGCTGAAAGTCCCAACTCATGTTCATAACGGTGACGTTTTTGAGCGGGTAATTCTGGTAATTCAGATCTCCAGGTTTCTAGTTGGCTATGGGAAACTTCAATAGGTGCTAAATCCGGTTCGGGGAAATAACGATAATCACTAGAACCTTCTTTCACTCGCATACTGCTAGTGCGTTGGGAACCTTCCTCCCACAAACGGGTTTCTTGAATTATTCTCTCTCCTGCTTCTATAGCAGCAATTTGACGTTGAATCTCATAATCTATTGCTCTTTGGATAGCACTAAAGGAGTTCATATTTTTGATTTCCACCTTAGTGCCAAATTTCTTTTCCCCCACTGGACGAACAGAAATATTCACATCACAGCGGAGGGAACCTTCTTGCATATTCCCATCACTCACACCCAAATATCGCATAATTCTACGTAATTCCTGGGCGTATTCAGCTGCTTCTTGACCGGAACGTAGATCGGGTTCTGAAACAATTTCTACTAAGGGTACACCAGCACGATTGTAGTCTACTAGGGAATAACTGGAACCAGCTAATCGATCACTGCCAGCATGCACCAACTTTCCTGCATCCTCTTCCATGTGTAGACGAGTAATACCAATCCGTTTACGAACGGGGTTATCATGATCATCTACCATTTCGATTTCTAGCCAACCATGTTCAGCTATGGGTAGGTCATATTGGGAAATTTGATAGTTTTTTGGCAGATCAGGATAAAAATACTGTTTACGGTCAAATTTACTATACTTGGCAATTTGACAGTTTAAAGCTAAACCTGCTTTAACTGCATATTCTAGAACTTTAGCATTGAGGACTGGTAAGACACCCGGTAAACCCATACAGACTGGGTCAATATTGGTGTTGGGTTCAGCACCAAAAGCAGTAGAGCTGCTGGAAAAAATTTTGGTATTGGTGCTAAGTTGACAATGGGTTTCTAGTCCTATGATGGCTTCGTATTCTGTTTTTACAGCTGTGGCTATGCTCATATTTTCATAAGGTAGTTATAAAGTGATTCTAACAGATGGGATCCGTGGTTGGTTTTGGTTAAAGCTATAATCCCCAGTCAATTTCTGGTTTATCCCAGATCTTTAAAGCTGAATTTATTGCTGAGAAGGGTTTGCTACCAAAAAAGCCATGATAGGCGGATAAAGGAGAAGGGTGGGCTGATTCAATCACTAAGTGTCGATTTGTGTCAATTAGTTTGACTTTTTTTCTCGCATATCCACCCCAAAGAACAAAGATGACGGGTTTTGTTTTTTCATTAACCTTTTTAATCACCTCATCGGTGAAAAGTTCCCAACCTTGATTTTTATGAGAATTGGCTTGTCCCTCTCTTACGGTTAACACCGCATTTAGCATTAAGATACCTTGCTTAGCCCAATTAGCTAGGTAACCATGATTGGCAATAGGACATCCTATATCTTGTTGAAGTTCCCGATAAATGTTTTTGAGAGAAGGTGGTGGTTTAATACCAGGTTTGACGGAAAAACATAAACCATGGGCTTGATTTCTTTGATGATAGGGATCTTGCCCTAATAATAAAACATTTACCTGTTGGTAAGGTGTTAATTCAAAAGCAGAAAAAACTTCTGACTCTGGTGGGTAAATGGTTTGAGAACTTCTTTCTTGAACGAGAAACTCTTCCAGTTGCTTCCAATAAGGTTTCCGGAACTCGTCCGAGAGAACACTATCCCATTCCCCAGGAACCTTTAAATCAAAAATCATACTTTAATTTCTATACTTCTATTTTAGTCACACCAGATCTGGATCACTCTTCCTTTTATTTCCTCCCCTAACCATGGTGTATTATTACTCAAGGAACAAAGATTATCTATGGTTGCTTCCCAAGTCTTGTCAGGATTAAACAGTGTTAATTCCGCCCTCTCTCCTGGTTGAATAGGGTTTATTTTCTGCTTTAAACAAGTTGCAGGTCCATAACTTAAACTCTTCCATAATTCCAAGGCGGTAAATTCCCCAGTTTCTACCAGGTTTTGCCACAATAAGGCTAAGGCCAGTTCTAAACCGATTGCTCCTGGTAGAGATTCAGAAAAAGCCTGCACCTTCTCTTCATAGGTGAATGCAGCATGATCAATAGCTATACCATCTATTATACCTTGACGCACCCCCTCACGCAACGCTTTCATATCACTAACATTTCCCAAGGGTGGTTCTAAATGTAAACTAGTATGGTAGCTGTGAATATCTTCGCTACTCAATAACAGGTGCATCCAGGTACTACTTGCAGTTATGGGTAAACCGTCGGATTTAGCCTTGGCAATTAATTCCACACTCCTGCTTGTAGATACCCGCATAATATGTACAGGGGTCCCAATTTCTGCTACTAATTCTAATAGTCCCGCTATGGCACTGGTTTCCGCACTCGCTGGTATCCCTGGTAATCCCATGCGCAACCCGTCTACACCTTCTCTCACTTTACCATTTAAACATAAAGAGCGATCGCATGGTGAGAAAGCGACAATTTGACTATATGGCTGTAAATATTCTAAAATCCTCCTAACCATACCCAAATTTTCCCAAGGTTTATCATCCGTAAAACCCACCACACCACAATTGGCTAAATCAGCAAATTCGGTTAACTGCTTACCCGCTAAATCCAGGGTTATTCCCCCCCAAATTTGTAGTCTGGGGGAATTTTTACTCCTATATTTTTGCTGTAATTGTAACACTAGAGATGGTTGGTCAATCACTGGATATGTATCAGGTAGGACGTTTATTCTAGTAAATCCACCAACTTGAGCCGATCTTAATAAAGAACTCAAAGTTTCCCTTTCTTCAAACCCAGGTTCACCAGAATGACTGTATAGATCCACCAAACCATTGCCCAATAATAGACCTTGACAATCTCTCACAACAGTTTCAGGGCTGGGATTGGGAATTTGGCGGGCGATCGCCTTAATTTCACCATCAAAAATCAACACATCGGCTACTTGGTCAGTTTGCATAACTGCATCAATCACCCGCACTTCTTTTAGCAATTCAATCATATCCGCTTCAATTCCCCAATGATGATTAGAGAGCGCCCGCTGCAGTTTTATCTAACACTCCACCACTTAAATGTCCGGTAATATTCATAGCTTGTAGAACGGGTGAACTGTCAGCACCTTGAGGATAATCAATCACACTAACTGCTCCATTCCCCTGACGGAAATTCCAGAAATTTTCCAAGGACAGACCGAGTATGTGACAAAGTAAAGTTTTATTTGTTGCATCGTGAGCCACAACTAGACCCATACCAAGGTTTTGACTTTGAGCAGTTTGTAATATTTCTTGCCACGACCCAACACTACGTTGATATACCTCTTGTAAATTTTCACCTTCTGGCATTTGCACCTGAGCGGGAATAGTGCGCCAGCGGTGCAACTCACCGGGGAAATCCTGATCTATTTCCGATTCAAACTTACCCTCCCATTTTCCATGGCTAATTTCCCTTAAACCATCCAATAATTGTAAACTGACGTGGGGATGGTCTTGAAGGATAATTTCTGCTGTTTCTCGGGGGCGGGCCATAGTGCTACTAAAGGCAAAATCAAGAGATATGGTTTTGAGAAACTCTCTAGCTTTTGTTGCTTGAACCCTACCATGGTCATTCAAAGGTACATCAATTTGTCCTTGGAACTTCCCTTGACGATTCCATTCAGTTTCTCCATGACGAACCAATAGTAAACGAAACCCTTGATGATTTGGGCGCAAACTAGGCAAAATATCTCCCAGATGTTGGGTTTGATTCATGGACTCCAACTGTACCGGTTCACCCAGTCCCCCGCTAAAATTAAGCACACTGATTCCACAATTAGACTGTTGTATAGAATGATAGCGACTAGGGGGAATACCCAATGCTGTACTAATTAGAGCACGATTAATGCCATTATGTGCAACTACAAGAATAGTCCTTGCCCGGGGATGGGATAAGATATGCTGCCAAAATTGTCGTGCTTGTTCATATAAAGATAATATAGGTGAGTGATCTCTTGTACCATTTGCGTCACTAATTGTCATTAGCAATTCCTGGGGACGTTCTTTCCAGATACTATAATCGAGGGAGAACTTTTCCTTCACCTCTCCAGATAACATTCCCTCCCACAAGGGTAAGTCCACCTCCAGTAAATAGTCAGTAGTCTCCACCGATGGAACCGGATGACCTGTCAACTGATTGTGGATAATTTCCGCAGTCTGTTTAGCTCGGGTGAGGGGACTGCTATATATAGCCGCAAATGGTATATTACTAAGCACTTGACCAGTCCTAAGAGCATCCTCGGAACCTTTTTTGGTTAAGCTGGACGTGTTAGTGCGTCCCTGAATGCGTCCTTCAGTGTTATAGGTACTTTGTCCATGACGCACAATAATCACACGAGTCATTTAAAAAACCTCTTCTCTTTTGAGGAAGTAATTTTACATTAAAATGTCAATTAACACACCACTGAAAAATCTTTTATTACAGGTGACCATAATGAGATATTATGTAGAGGAATCGGTTCCTCAGTTTAGTATTGATTACTATTTCAATTGTCCCATTTAATAATTTTTGCTACTCTTTGGCAACTCGCAGTATTGCACCCAAGGATTAACCATTTCTAATTGTGATGCGATGCTAATCAAGGTAGATTCAGCAGCGGGCTTGCCAATTAATTGCACACTCAAGGGTAAACCATTAGCATCAAATCCCATAGGTATGGATATAGCAGGCAGCCCCGTCGCGTTTGCTATGGGGCAGGGTGCAATCCATTTAATGATTCTTTCTAGGGTGTCATCAGGGTTCAACTGACTCCACTCACCAATTTTTATGGGTGAGTGGAGGTACACAGGTAATACTAATATATCTATGGGATCAAAGAAAGACACAATTTGCCGAGATAGGATTTGCATCTGTGTTACCGCTCGTAGATACTCACCTGCTGAACCTGTTCTCTCTAATAAAAACTGATTGAGAGGTTGTAAGATCTGTGGAGGTATTCTAGCAGCAGCTACTCCAGCTTGCCATACAACTTGAAATGGTTGGACTAACCCACTTATATCCGGACACTTCTCTACTACATTATGTCCCAACTCCTCCAATAATCTGACCGCTTTTAATACCCCCTGTTGACCGTTCCCATCTGCTTCCCCTACGGAGGGAATACTTGTACTAAAGGCTATGTTCAGTCCCACCTTTGTTCTCGACTCCAAGAAACAAGGTTCTGGATCATTTAACCAAAAGGGATCCCCCGGGAAATATCCAGAAATTACATCTAGCATAGCAGCTGCATCAGCTACCGTTCTGGCCAGGGGACCACTAGTAGCTATGATACTAGTACCAGGAGCATTAGTTACCCTTCCCCTAGCAGGTTTAATCCCTACCAGTCCGCAACAAGCCGCAGGTACCCTAATAGAACCACCCCCATCAGAACCTTGGGCGATCGCACATAATCCAGCTGCAACAGCGGATGCAGCACCACCACTAGAACCACCAGGAGTATATTCTAGATTCCAGGGATTTCTAGCTGGGGGAAAACCTGGAGGTTCAGTATAGGGATAAGACCCTAGTTCCGAGGTAGCTGTTTTTCCCAGAATGACAAAACCCGCTTGTTTGATTTTGGTAACCACACCATCATCATAATTGGGGATGTTATTAACCAAGGTTGGATTGCCATAGGTACAGGTAACACCCGCCACCGCATTCAAATCTTTGATTGAAATGGGAACGCCAAAAAAGGGTGGTAATGCAGTTTCCCTGGTATTAGCTAGTATTTCTGTTTTATAACGACTATCAGCTATGGCTGATTCCGCCATAACCGTGAAGTAACTACCCAATTGAGGGTTGAAACGAGAAATTCTATCTAAATATAACTCTGTGAGTTCTAGGGGAGATATCTCCCGCTTACGAATTAACCTAGCCAATTCCAAAGCGGGGGTAAATGCTAAATCAGTCATCAGTTATGTGGGGGGTTTGGTTTAAAGTGATGATCTATCAGTTAAAATTTCATAACCCGTTTCCGTAACCAACACAGTATGTTCAAATTGGGCAGATAGAGCATTATCAACAGTAACAGCAGTCCATCTATCACTTAATATTTTAGTAGTTTTTGATCCAGCATTAATTATAGGTTCAATAGCCAAAGTCATACCAGCACGTAATTTAACATTAGGAATTTCACGAGTTCTATAATTAAAAACTGCAGGTTCTTCATGAAGGTTTCTACCCACCCCATGACCTGTGAACTGCTCTACCACATTAAATCCAGTTGTTTTAACATAGTCTTCAATCCCACCAGCAATATCAGCTAAATGGGCATCAGCTTTCACTTGTTCTATACCTGCATATAAAGCTTTTTCAGCCACTTCAATTAATTTTGCTGCATCCGGACTTACAGTGCCCACAGCAATGGTGATACAAGAGTCACCATGGAAACCTTGATAGTATGCTCCCGTATCAACCTTTAGCACATCTCCTGAGCGAATCACTTTTTTCTGACTGGGAATACCATGTACCACCTCGTGGTTGATACTAGAACATATAGAAGCTGGAAATCCATGATATCCCTTAAAACTGGGAGTTGCGCCCATTTCTCGAATACGTTTTTCTGCGTGTGCATCCAGATCCGCAGTAGTCATCCCCGGTTCTACCAATTCAGAAATTTCCTTGAGAACAGTAGCAACAATCCTAGCTGATTGTCGCATGATATCAACCTCACGAGGAGATTTGATTTCTATTCCCCGACGTTGCTGTGATATGAAAGGTTTAGACTGCACTGGTAAGGTAAGTAGGTCGCTGAGAATGTTCATCATCTGGTTTGGTAGTTATCGCTGTTAAACAGCTAAGGTTTGCTCTAGGTGAGATTTGATTCCAAAATGGATCCACTCCACCCCCATTCTACCACTTCTTTCAATATACAAGGTTGGGTTGAAGGACGAAACCCAACAAACGATTTACTCCATGCGATCGATCAATGAAAAGGGCGATTGGGAAGCACACGGAATTAACCGGGATTGTTTGAATTAACCAACGCCTGGAGACTGTCTGTGGGGGAGACAGGGAATGAATTCCCTGTCCAAAGTGGGTTTTCAACAGACTGGTCTTGTGGTGGGTGATTTTACTGTGGTTTCATTCATCCAAATTGACACCCAGGGCTGCCAATTTTTCAGCCAATTTGTCCGCTCGTAGTTTTTCCTGTTCTGCTCGTTGCTTTTCCTGTTCTGCTGTTTCAGCCAAAGTAGCTATCCAATCGCCATCCTCATTATACCAACGTAGCCATAAACCTTCTGTACCTTGATATTTTCCTAACCAAACTCCTACCCCTAATTTTAGCTCAGGAAACCAGAATTTTGGCTCTGTCAGTTCCACCGCTTGATATTTTATTCCCGATAGTTGGAATACTCGGAGTTGATTTTCATATCTGTCGAAAATGATATAGTAGGGTGAACGTAAATACTGCTCATAGGTTTGCCATTTTGTTGGGGGTTTATTGGCACTTCTTAATGTTTTTCCTAAATCTTCCGCTTCTGTACCTGGTGATAATAATTCCACGATTAAGAATGGAGCGAATCCTTCTTGCCAAATTACGTAACTCAACCGCATATCTTGCTGAGTTTCAGAAGCAGCTGCGCCTAATACTAAAAACCAATCTGGCCTTTTATACCATGAGAAATGATGCACATCATAGTACAAGTTTAAATCCGTACCAATAAACATTTTCTCTCGGGGATAAACCGATGATTGGCAGGTTTCGCGCAATAATTGAGGTTGAAAGTCATGGAATTCGTCTGGCAAACCTGGTTCCTCCGGATTTTCACTAGGTAGGTCATACATGGTGGGCAAGGTTTCCCAGGGTGGACGGGGATGAATTGTGGAGTTTAATTCCTCATCAATATCCTCACTGGGTAAATTGGTGGCTATGGTTTTTAGTGGAGGTGCTTCACTTTGATACATGATTCATGATCTCCTCGTTTAGAAATTTTGTGGAAACTTTGTATCTATAGTCTCTATAAGGTGTTTATGGTCATTAAGCTGTGGTGCAGCTAGACTGTATAAGATGTCTAGCATTCTGGTAAGTAGTTTTTACCTAGTCACCTATCCTATATTATAGCGTCATCAACATTGCTGATAAAATTTGCAGTCCGTGCCATAATTTGATTACCTCTGAACGAGGTGTAAGGTGATCTGGAATTCTTAGCGGAACGGCCCGATCACCTTATTTTTAAATATAACACTAGTTAAATAAAAGGGAATGAATTCCCTGTGTGAAAGCCAAAGTAGGTTTTCAAGCAACTGGTTTTGTCGGTGGTAGTTGCCATAAGCTGGAGTATTCTGGTTGCAGTCCTGGTATTTCTTCCAAATGGGAAGTATCTCCCTTGAGTTCCAAAAACCATTGTGATTCCTGATGCACTAATTTAACCAGGGAGCATAATTTGGCCTTTACTTCAGTTTTGGCTAGATCTCCTACAAATCCCATAGCAGCACCTAACACAGAAGCTCCATGTGCGACTAATAAGATATCGTGAGGCCAAAATTCCGCTGCTAAACATCTGGCAGTCTGTCCTGAACGATATCTCACCTGTTCATGGGTTTCAGGGTATTTTGCAGCAATCCGAGGTGTATAGCTCCTATCTATTCTAGGAAATAATTTGACCAGTTCCAAGGTTGACAGTTTTTCTGGTTCTTCTGTCATCCACTCTGGATTTAACCACTCGCTGAGTCCTGTCTCTAATTTGATATCTAAATCCAAGATTTCCGCTACTGCATTGGCTGTCTGTACGGTCCGCAAAAAAGGAGAGGCAAAAATATGCTTTATTCTTTCGCCTTTTAACCGTTTTGCTAGTTGCTGTGCCTGAATTATACCATCATCTGATAAAGGGGGATCATAACGCCTTTCTGCTGTCAGAAACCAGTCAGGGTTGACAAAGTCAAGTCTGTTAGCATGTCTAGCAATCCAAATTACTTGGCTCATGTAATCATATACATATTAAGAATAATAAAAATATATCATAAAGCAATAATCAATACAATATTGCCAGTGTCATATTAACTTAACAATTTCTTGATTAGTAGCCTATCTGGCTTTTTGTCTTCATAAAACTTTGGTAGTCTTTAACCAAGATTAATAATTTAAATTTTTCAATAAGAGGACAATATTTTGTCTTCAAATCTTGTTGTTTTACCTTAGTTAAAGCATGGAATTTTTATCACACCCACTTTTTAAAAATTGGCACTTAGTTGCTTTTTATAAATTTCAAAACTTTGATTTATCTGGCTTTTGATTTTATTTAGCAAGGTCCAATTATTGAGGATAAAAAATCCATGAGATTAGATGTTACGGCAACCAGTTTTAGTGACAGTCAACTTAATATACAAGATGAAAAGTTGGTAATTCCACAATTACAAACTCCTTTAGAAAACTCTGTAATTTCAGCAGGCCATAGCTATCTAGTATTAGAGGAAGAAAGTCAACAAAGTGTTACCACAAACAACTATAATACTAATAATGGATATGGATTAATAAATGCGGGGAATGCAGTAAGTATGGCAGTAGGTCAAAGTCCCTATCCTAAAGCACCTCAAATAGGAGGAAACAATTGGGGTGCGGATATGATTAATGCTCCTACAGCTTGGCAAAATGGTTATACAGGTCAGGGAATTATTGTTGCTGTTTTAGACACTGGAGTAGACTATAACCACCAAGATTTAAATGATAATATTTGGTTCAATCCCAAGGAAATTGCAGGAAATGGTATAGATGATGATGGCAATGGTTATATTGATGATATTAGAGGGTGGAATTTTCAAAGTAATAACAATAATGTTCTCGACGATAATGGTCATGGAACTCATGTTTCTGGGACTATTGCAGGTGAAAATAATGCTATTGGTGTAACTGGTATTGCCTATAATTCTCGAATTATGCCCGTGAAGGTTTTAGATGAAAAAGGTTCGGGATCTTATACCAGTATCATCCAAGGTATCCGTTATGCTACTGATAATGGTGCTCGCATTATTAATATGAGTTTAGGAGGAGGTTCTGGTAGTGATGGTTTAAAATCAGCCCTTGAATATGCTGCTAGTAAGAATGTAATCGTAGTTATGGCTGCTGGGAATGAGGGCAATTCTATACCATCTTATCCTGCTCGTTATGCGTATAATTCAGGACTTGCAGTGGGCGCAGTAGATATAAATAATAAAACCACTAATTTTTCCAACCGTTCTGGTTCTCAAGAAATTAAATATGTCACCGCTCCCGGTGAGGATATTTACTCCACAGTTCCTAACAATAAATATGCCAATTATACTGGTACTTCTATGGCTACTCCCCATGTTGCTGGAGCGATCGCATTAATGTTAAGTGCCAACCCCAATTTAACAGAAAGTCAAGTGCGAGAAATTATTGTTAGCACAGCGGAAAATAGCACTAAACCTCCACAACCCAATCAACCTCTTCCACCCTCACCTTTCCCCTTTCCTATAAATTTATTTCCCTTTGATCTTGGGAACCAATTCCCCACAGATATTGGTTCTCAATTTCCCTCTCAATTTCCCACGGATATTGGTTCTCAATTTCCCATCGGATTTCTCCAAACATCTAGTTTGGAATCTGATCTTTTAGGTTGGGTAGATGAACAAGACCCAACACCCTGGATATAAATGCGATTGCGAAGTATTCACTACGCGAGATATCTAAATTTTCCCCGATCTAAGTAGATAGGGATTCATTAAAACTGGTTTTGTACAGAGGTTTGGTGTCATTGCAGCAAACATTGCCAACAAGTTTCGCTCAAAGATTGATTTCTTTTAATAACCAAAAACCAGCAAAAGACTGGGACTGAGGATCAGACTGTACTCCAATAAAATGCACACCGTCGGCTTTTTGTTTAGCCTCTTCAAACCCCTTAGCCTCTGCTAATAATTGGGGAGTTCTCAAATTTGCTAAAATCCAACTTTCCGTACCACCTGTCTCTAAAACTAATCTATCCCCTTGATTATTACGATTACTATCCAATCGTAAATATGCCAACTCTAAACCGGACATCCATCCAGCAATGGGTAAAGCTCTGGGAGAAAAAATCAAAATTCCCGGAATGGGGATTTCTGGGGATAAACCAGCTAATTCTAAGGGAAAAGCCTCGCCAAAAGCAATTTCCCATTCTGGCATATCAGTAATATCACTGGATCCTAGACTAACAAATGTCCATTGTTTACCTTCTAGCGCATCCGGTAACCTTTGAGGTAAGGGTCTTTCCAATCGTACGGAAGAGTTAGTTACCTGTTCATATCCGGGTTCTTGAGGATAAACTTCCTCCATTCTTTGTTGTATCCATTGGTTGAGAACTAAAGTTTTGCGACTAGGTAAGGCAGGTATCCCCATATCTTGACAAGCTTTAGTAATCATATTATTCATCTGTCGGCGGAAAAAACGAATTTTTATGGGTGCTACACCTGCTTTTTCAATAGCTTCTTGTAATGCTTGGCGTAACCAGACTGAATTGACTTGGGTACTGGGGCAATATTGCGCGTAGCGAAATAGGGAATCCACTTTAGTAAGAACATCTGTAGGACTTTCACAGATCAAGACTTCCCAAACTTTTTTTTGATTTGCGTCCAGAATAGGACGAGAGTAAAAATCGAGTTCCCAAATATTGCCCATGTTATAATGTGAGACTGGTTATGAATATTATGTTATGACTATTATGACTGGTAATCATGGAGTGGGCAATTCATTGGGAGCAAAAGCACCATTTTCAGTAATGATAGCTGTTATTAATTCAGCTGGGGTGACATCAAAAGCGGGATTATAAAATTCCACGCCTGAAGGTGTGAGCATACTATCACCAACCTGGTAAATTTCGGATGGGTGACGCTCTTCTATGGGAATTTTATCCCCACTATCTAGACTGAAATCAATGGTGGAAACAGGTGCAGCTACAAAAAATGGAACATTATGGGATTTAGCAACAATGGCTAGATTATAAGTACCTATTTTATTCGCTGTGTCTCCATTGGCTGCTATTCTATCTGCACCAACAACTACGGCATCAATTAAACCTTGCTTCATACAGTGTGCTGCCATATTATCAGCAATGACAGTGACGGGAATACCTTCTTGTACACATTCCCATGCGGTGAGCTTTGCACCTTGTAAACGAGGACGAGTTTCATCGGCAAAAACCCTAGTTAGTCTCCCCTCTTTCCAAGCTGAACGCACCACCCCCAATGCTGTACCATAACCAGCGGTTGCTAAAGCACCTGCATTACAATGAGTCAGAATAATTAATTTTTCTGGTGTTTTCGGTAAAACTTTCAACCCGTTATCACCTATAAGTTGACAAGTTTCTAGATCTTCAGTACGAATTTTTTCAGCAGTTTGTAGCAGATTTTGTTTAATTTCTTCTATAGTTCCTAGGGTTTCATAGGCAATTTGCATCATTCTGCCAATAGCCCAAAATAGATTGACCGCAGTGGGGCGAGTAGAGCGTAATAACTGGGCCACACCTTCTAATTCATGTAAAAACTCCTGGCGATTATTTGTTTTTATTTCCCTGGCGCCCAAATACATACCATAAGCAGCAGCCACACCAATAGCAGGTGCGCCTCTAACAATCATGGTTCTAATTGCCTCAGCCATATCCTGACTACGATGAACCTCAATCACAGCGTATTCATTGGGTAGACGAGTTTGATCAATTAGTATAACTGAGTCATTTTTCCAGATTACAGGATAAAGCATAATTACCACTATAGATAAATCTTTTGAAAGCTCTAATTAAAGCTTTAGTCCCACCCTTGGGGAGGGTGGGGCTATTAACTACTACGTGAGCATCAACCAAATTTGCCAGCGGTAGAAGCAATTAGGAATGCTGCATAGGTAAGGATGTAGCCAACGGTGAAGTGAGCTAAACCAACCACACGAGCTTGAACGATGGAGAGAGCAACGGGTTTATCCTTCCAGCGAACTAGGTTAGCTAAAGGAGTGCGCTCGTGAGCCCAAACCAAGGTTTCGATTAATTCTTGCCAATATCCTCTCCAGGAGATCAAGAACATGAAACCAGTTGCCCAGACTAGGTGTCCAAATAAGAACATCCAAGCCCAAACAGATAGGTTATTCATACCATAGGCATTGTAGCCGTTGATCAACTGAGCAGAGTTGGCCCAGAGGTAATCGCGGAACCATCCCATTAAATAGGTTGAGTTTTCGTTGAATTGGGCAACGTTACCCTGCCAAATACCCAGGTGTTTCCAGTGCCAATAGAAGGTTACCCAACCAATGGTGTTTAACATCCAGAACATTGCTAGGTAGAAAGCGTCCCAAGCTGAAATATCGCAAGTACCGCCCCGACCAGGACCGTCGCAAGGGAAGGCGTAACCAAAATCCTTTTTGTCAGGCATTAGCTTGGAACCACGAGCATCTAAAGCACCTTTAACCAGTACTAAGGTGGTGGTGTGAATAGCTAAAGCAAAGGCATGGTGAACCAAGAAGTCGCCAGGTCCAATGGTTAAGAACAGGGAGTTAGTACCAGAGTTAATGGCATCTAACCAACCAGGTAACCAAACATTACCAGCGTTGGGGTAAGCTGTGTAGGCAATACTGTCAGGGTTAGACAACAATACGTTAAGCCCGTATAAAGCTTTACCTTGAGCAGCTTGAATAAATTGGGCAAACACTGGCTCGATGAGGATTTGCTTTTCAGGAGTACCGAAAGCAACCACTACATCGTTATGAACGTACAGACCCAAGGTGTGGAAACCGAGGAACAGGGACACCCAGCTGAGGTGGGAGATAATCGCTTCTTTGTGCTGAAGAATCCGGTCTAGTACGTTGCCTTTGTTTTGTTCTGGATCGTAGTCCCGAACCCAGAAGATGGCAGCGTGGGCAAAAGCACCAACCATCAAGAAACCAGCTATGTACTGGTGGTGGGTATACAATGCTGCCTGGGTGGTGTAGTCCTTAGCGATGAACGCGTAGGAAGGGAGAGAGTACATGTGTTGCGCCACCAAGGAAGTGACGGTTCCTAACGCTGCCAAGGCCAAAGACAGTTGGAAGTGTAAGGAGTTGTTGATGGTGTCGTACAAACCTTGGTGAGGTAAGTTGAACTGACCTTCACTCTTGCTACCGGGGACTAAACCTGATTTGGAATTCAGCATTTCTTTGATGCTGTGACCAATTCCAAAGTTGGTGCGGTACATGTGACCAGCAATAATAAACAGAACTGCGATCGCCAGATGGTGATGAGCTATATCAGTCAACCACAGAGATTCTGTTTGAGGATGGAAACCACCTAAGAAGGTCAAAATTGCTGTTCCTGCACCGGTGGAGGTACCAAATATCTGACCTGCGGTATCGGGGTTTTGAGCATATACACCCCAGTTACCGGTGAAGAAGGGGGTCAAACCTGCGGGGTGGGGAGCCACACTCAAGAAGTTATCCCAGCCCACGTGAATACCGCGAGACTCAGGAATGGCAACGTGAACCAAGTGACCAGTCCATGCTAGGGAGCTAACACCAAATAAACCAGCTAGGTGGTGGTTCAAACGGGGTTCAGCACTCTTGAACCAAGAGAGACTAGGACGGAACTTGGGTTGCAAGTGCAACCAACCAGTAAATAGGAACAATGCGGCCAAGAGCAACAAGCCTAGGGAACCGGTATATAGTTCTTGGTTTGTCCGCATCCCAATGGTGTACCACCAGTGATAAACACCTGAGTAAGCAATGTTGACAGGATTGCTTGCGCCAGCTTGGGTAAAAGCGTCAACTGCTGGTGCGCCGAAATGAGGATCCCAAATCGCATGGGCGATGGGACGGACGTTAAGGGGATCTTTGATCCACTGTTCAAAGTTACCTTGCCAGGCTACGTGGAACAGGAGGCTGGATGCCCACAGAAAGATGATTGCCAGGTGACCGAAATGGGTAGCGAAAATCTTTTGGTAAAGATTTTCTTCCGTCATGCCGTCATGGCTCTCAAAATCGTTGCCTGTGGCGATCGCATACCAAATCCGACGGGTAGTCGGGTCCTGTGCGAGATCCTGGCTAAATTTGGGAAATTTTGTTGCCATAGGGTTGATGATTCCTCTGACCTTTGACCTTTAGCCATTGCTTAGTATCAGAGACATTTTGGGTCTTAGATTTTGGTAATTTCCAAAACCCAAAATATCGCCTGAAGTTGTTAACCTACCGAAAGGATGTGTGCGTGGAAGAATGCCCAGGTAGTGGCAATTCCTCCCAGGAGGTAGTGAGCTACACCTACGGCCCGACCTTGAGTGATGCTCAAAGCGCGGGGTTGAATTGTGGGAGCTACTTTTAGTTTATTATGTGCCCAAACTATGGACTCAATTAATTCTTGCCAGTAGCCGCGACCACTGAACAGGAACATTAAACTGAATGCCCAAATGAAGTGAGCGCCCAAAAACATTAGTCCGTAAGCGGATAGTTCACTACCGTAGGAGTTGATTACTTCTGTAGCTTGTGCCCACAGGAAATCCCGTAACCAACCGTTGATGGTGATGGCACCTTGGGCAAAGTTATCACCTGTGATATGACTAACCACCCCATCATCTACAGTACCCCATACATCCGACTGCATTTTCCAGCTAAAGTGGAAGATTACAATAGATAGGGAGTTATACATCCAGAACAGTCCTAGGAATACATGGTCCCAACCGGAAACTTGGCAGGTACCACCACGACCTGGACCGTCGCAAGGGAAGCGGAAGCCTAAATTGGCTTTATCTGGAATTAAACGAGAACTACGAGCATACAGTACACCTTTGAGCAGGATTAGCACTGTTACATGAATGGTAAAAGCGTGAATGTGGTGAATCAAAAAGTCCGCTGTGCCTAAAGGAATAGCTGCAGCTGCTACTTTGCCACCTACTGCCAACACTCCACCGCCAAACACGTAGCTTACTGCTTCTAGAGCATTGGGTGCTGTTGTTCCGGGTGCTACGTGGTGTAGATGTTGTACCCACTGAGCAAACACTGGTTGCAATTGAATTGCTGTGTCTGAGAACATGTCCTGGGGACGACCCAGAGCACTCATTGTGTCATTGTGAATGTACAAACCAAAGCTATGAAAGCCTAAGAATATACAAACCCAGTTGAGGTGAGATATGATAGCATCACGGTGACGAATCACACGATCCAACACGTTGTTTTGGTTCACTACTGGATCATAGTCGCGCACCATGAAGATTGCCGCGTGAGCAGCACCACCTACAATCAGGAACCCACCTATCCACATGTGGTGTGTAAATATACACAACTGTGTGGCGTAGTCGGTTGCCAAATATGGATAGGGAGGCATCGCGTACATGTGATGAGCGATGATGATTGTCAAGGAACCCAAGAAAGCCAGGTTGGTAGCCAGTTGGGCATGCCAAGAGGTGGTCAGGTTTTCGTAGAGACCTTTATGACCTTCACCTGTGAAAGGACCCTTGTGGTTTTCTAGGATATCTTTGATGCTGTGACCGATACCCCAGTTGGTGCGGTACATGTGACCAGCGATGATGAATAACACTGCGATCGCCAGGTGGTGATGAGCAATATCAGTCATCCACAGCCCGCCTGTTACTGGATTCAATCCACCTTTAAAGGTCAAAATGTCAGCGTAGGCTCCCCAGTTCAAGGTGAAGAAAGGAGTTAACCCACTAGCAAAGCTAGGATACAGGTGGGCAATCAGTTCTTTGTTCAAAATGAACTCATGAGGCAAGGGAATATCCTTAATAGCCACACCGGAATCCAACAGTTTGTTAACTGGTGCGGAAACGTGAATAATGTGACCTGTCCATCCCAAGGAACCACAGCCTAATAATACGGCTAAGTGGTGATTTAGCATTGACTCCACGTTTTGGAACCATTCCAGTTTGGGAGCGCGTTTGTGGTAGTGGAACCAACCAGCAAACAGGAATAAACCTGCTAACACTAAACCGCCAATAGCAGTTACATAAAGTTGGAATGAGCTGGTTATACCCCAACCACGCCACACTTGAAATAACCCAGAGGTGATTTGAATGCCGTGGAAACCGCCACCAACATCACCATTTAAAATGTCTTGTCCCACAATTGGCCATACAGTTTGCGCGCTGGGTTTTACCCCTAGCGGATCTGCTAACCAAGCTTCGTAATTAGAGAACTTAGCTCCATGGAAGATCATTCCGCTTAACCATATTGTCACCACGGCCAAATGGCCAAAGTGTGCGGAGAAGATTTTGCGGGAAATGTCTTCTAAGTCGCTTGTGTGCGTATCGAAATCGTGGGCGAGGGCGTGGAGGTCCCAAATCCACGTGGTGGTTTTTGGACCTTTAGCCAAGGATCTGTCGAAGTGACCAGGTTGGGCCCATTTCTCAAATGAGGTAGGCACGGGGTCATTATCAACTATGACTCTTGCTTTTTTCGCCTCTCGCTCCGGAGGACTAATCGTCATTCGACCTCCTCTGTCAATAGGGAATGAGGAATCATGGACACCACAGAGTTAATTTTACTCTTCGTTTCCAGTTGTTTTCTGGAACCGTGTGGATTTTTCGTTTCTGTTGAATTATAGAGTCTGTACTTGTACTTTGTTGGAGACATTTTAACAATAATTTAAAATTGCCAGATTCGTTGTTACATCTGCCTTTTATATTTGGGTCTCTTGCTAAAAAGTCAATAGTTTTTTTATTTAATTTACAAACCATTACAATTCTTAAAACTAATAGTTTTTAGGATCCTGTGGCCACCCTGTCCCTGCTCTCCCGACCTTAGTTGTACGTAAACTATTACCATAATTTCTGGTAACTAATGTTACTTGATATGGCAATTCGGTTGGAGAAGAGCAATCTATCTCAAACTACAGAATGATTATTTTTCCTAAGTTTAGGGGAAAATGTGTGAGTGAGACTTGTTGTCGTTTAATATGTGATCAATAGATTTTCTTGAGGAGAACCTTAGGTAAGGGTATGAACCATAAGTTAATACAAATGAAAAAAAGCCTTTTTCAATTTTGCTTTTCCCTAACAAGATGGGTTGTTATTCTTATAATAGCCTTTTATACTAGTGCTTGTACTGATAAAGCAGGAGGGCAAGATGTAGTTATTGAACCAGAAAAACCAGCAGTTGAAATTCCCCAAACACCACGACAGTTCTCTGAGGTATCCCCACCACAAGTTATTCAAGAGCTAGAATCTAATTTAGAACCTTATCAACCACAGGTATCAATAATTAATCCCATCTTTGATCAGGTTATAGAAGAGAACTCTGTAGCAGTGCGTTTCCAGGTGAGGGATTTACCAATCTTTAAGCATCCTCAACTTCAGCTAGGTCCACATTTACACGTTATTCTTGATAATCAACCTTACATACCGGTTTACGATGTAAATATTCCATTAGTGCTTAAAGATTTATCTGCTGGTACACATACACTCAGAGTTTTTGCATCTCGTCCCTGGCACGAAAGTTTTAAGAATGAGGGAGCTTATGCACAAACAACTTTCCATGTATTAACAAAAAGCAGCGATAATAATCCTGACCCTAATTTACCTCTACTTACTTACAGTCGTCCTAATGGTAATTATGGTGCGGAGCCAATAATGTTAGATTTTTATCTTGGAAATGCCCCTTTACATACGGGTGCACAAGAAAATCTTGAAGGTGAGGAAGGTAATGTAGGTAGTAATATAGGTAATTGGCGAATTCGTTGCACTATTAATGGTGAAAGTTTTGTTTTAGACAATTGGCAGACAATTTACCTCAAAGGGTTTAAACCCGGTAAAAACTGGCTAGAACTGGAATTTTTGGACAATGAAGGTAATCCTGTTAAGAACGTATTTAACAGCACGGTGAGAATGATTGATTATCAACCCGGTGGTCAGGATACTCTATCGAAAATCGTGAGGGGAGAGGTTACTGCTCAAGAGGTAAGAGGGATTGTAGACCAAAATTATGTGGAGACTCCTGTTTCTCCATCAGTTGAGACTAC